>JAEWCK010000211.1 GCA_023390675.1 Pseudomonadota bacterium | reverse complement strand
GGTGGTCGACAACGGCTTCACCGCAGGTGCGGACCTCAGCCGCATCGGTATCTATTTTCAGGGGCTGCTGCTCGTCGTTGCGGTGCTCGCGCTGGCCACCGCGGTTCGCTTCTATTTCGTATCGTGGGTCGCGGAGCGCACCGTCGCCGACATGCGCGTCGCGGTGCAGCGCAACCTGCTTCGCCTGCCCCCCAAATGGTTCGAGGAGAACCGCCCGTCCGAAATCGCCTCGCGACTTACCGCCGATACTGCGATCGTCGAGCAGGTCGTCGGCTCGACGGTCTCGATCGCGCTCAGGAATTTCCTCACCGGCTTTGGCGGGCTGATCTATCTCTTCGCGCTCGCGCCGCGGATCGCGGCGTTCCTGCTCGTCGGCATCCCGCTCGTCGTGCTGCCGATCGTCTGGCTGGGCGGCCGGGTGCGCAGCCTCTCGCGCTCGAGCCAGGACCGCGTAGCCGATATCGGAGCGATCGCATCCGAGACGCTCGGGGCGATGAAGATCGTCCAGGCCTTCGGACAGGAAGCGCGCGAAGCCGAGCGCTTCCAGGCCGCGGTCGCCCGGACCTTTGCCGCCGCCAAGAAGCGCTTCGCGCTTCGCGCCGTGATGACGGCGTTGGTTATCGGGCTGCTGTTCACCGCGATCACGCTGATCATGTGGGACGCGGTCTCCGGAGTCGCGACGGGCAAGATCTCGGGCGGCTCGATCACGGCGTTCGTGATCACCGCGGGACTGGTCACCGGCTCGTTCGGCGCGCTGACCGAAGTCTATGGCGATCTGCTCCGCGCCTCGGGCGCCGCGAGCCGCCTCGCCGAGCTCCTTGCCCAGCAGCCCGACATCGCCGCGCCCGCGAACCCGGTTCCGTTGCCGATGCCGCCGCAGGGCGCAGTCGCGTTCGAAAGCGTCACCTTCCGTTACCCCACACGCCCCGAAGTCTCGGCGCTTCACGATTTCTCGCTCGACATACGTCCGGGCGAGACCGTCGCCGTGGTTGGCCCTTCTGGCGCGGGCAAGTCGACGCTCTTCCAGCTCCTCCAGCGCTTCTACGATCCCGAATCCGGGGCGGTCCGCGTCGACGGCGTCGACGTCCGCGATACCGACCCCGCCCAGCTGCGCGCGCGCATGGCGATGGTGCCGCAGGAGACAGTGATCTTCGCGGCCAGCGCGCGCGACAACCTGCGCTACGGCGCCTGGGACGCGTCCGAAGCACAGCTTTGGGCCGCGGCCGAGGCCGCCAACGCCGCCGAGTTCCTCCGCGAGTTGCCGCAGGGGCTCGACACCTTCCTCGGCGAAGGCGGCGCGCGTCTCTCGGGCGGGCAGCGCCAGCGCATCGCGATCGCCCGCGCATTGCTTCGCGATGCGCCGATCCTGCTCCTCGACGAAGCCACCTCCGCGCTCGACGCCGAGAGCGAGCGCCTCGTTCAGGACGCGCTCGAACGGCTGATGGCCAACCGCACCACGCTCGTCATCGCGCATCGGCTCGCCACCGTCCGCGCGGCAGGGCGGATCATCGTGATGGACGAAGGCCGCATCGTCGAGACCGGCAGCCATGCCGAGCTGGTGGCCAAGGGCGGGCTCTACGCGCGCCTCGCGGCGCTCCAGTTCAGCGAAGCGGCCTAGCCTCCCAGGTGGCCCGGCCCGTCTACGTTCTCGGCACGGGCCTGTCGCACAACGGTTCGGCGGTGCTGCTCAAGGACGGACGGGTCAGCGTCGGAATCGAGAAGGAGCGAATCACTCGCCGCAAGCATGACGGCGGCAATGACAGCGATGCGATCCGCTATTGCCTCGACGCCGAGGGGATCGGGCTCGAGGACCTCGCATTGGTCGTGCAGAGCGCCAATTTCGAGATTCCCCCGCGCGAGCGCTTCCACGGGGGCCGCCCGTTCGCTGGCGCCGCGCACCCGCCGCTGGTCAGCATCTCGCACCATCTCGCCCATGCCTGGAGCGCGGCGGGGACGAGCCCGTTCGACCAATGCGCGATCCTCGTCGTCGACGGCTGCGGCAGCCCCTATGGCCAATGCACCGATCTCCAGGGCGCCGCGCTGCCCGATGATCTGACCCGTCCGGACGCCGCCATGTGGTGCGAGAAGGACAGCTTCTATCGCTTCGACGGCCGGCGGATGACGTCCCTCGTCAAGGATTTCAGCCCGCTCGCCACCGCCACCGATCGCCTCCGCATGCAGACCACGCGCCACTCGATCGGCGGCTTCTATTCGGCGGTCAGCCATTATGTGTTCGGCAATCTCGACGATGTCGGCAAGCTGATGGGGCTCGCGCCCTATGGCCGGCCGGGTGCGGTCGGCGAGCGCGCCTTCGCCGTGCGTGATAAGCGCATTTTCGTCACCGACGATTGGAAGGCCGCGCTCGACCGCCCTTCGTCGGGCTACGAGGCCTTCCGCGCCGGCTTCCAATATTATGCAGACATCGCCTTCTGGGCGCAGCGCGAAGTGGAAGGCGCGATCGCCGCCCTGTTCCGCGACCGGCTCGGCCGCTTCCCCGCGGCCAATGTCTGCTATGCCGGCGGCGTCGCGCTCAACGCCGTCGCCAATGCGCGGCTGCTCGACGACGATGTAGTACGCGCCCTCTACATGGAGCCCGCCGCCGGCGACAACGGCATCGCGCTCGGCTGCGCCTATCACGGCTGGATCGAAGTGCTGGGACGCGACAAGGTCCCGCACGATGGCAGCACCTGCTTCGGCCGCGCCTATGGCGACGAGGCGATCCGCACGGCGCTGGCCGACGTGCCCGCGGAGTGGGAAATCACTCGGCCTGGTACGCTGGTCGAGCAGGTCGCCGCCTTGCTCGCGCAAGGGAAGACCGTCGGCTGGTTCCAGGGCGGCAGCGAGTTCGGTCCACGCGCGCTCGGCCGCCGCAGCATCCTCGCGCACCCGGGCCTGCCGGGAATGGGCGATCAGATCAACGCCGCGATCAAGTTCCGTGAGGATTTCCGCCCCTTCGCACCGGCCGTGCTCCCCGAGCACGCGGCGTGCTGCTTCGAGAGCGGGCGCGACAGCCCGTACATGATCCTTGTCGACCGGACGAAGCCCGAAATGGCCGAGGCACTGCGCAACGTAACGCATGTCGACGGCACCGCGCGCGTCCAGACGGTCGACCGCGGCTGGAACCCGGCCTTCGCCGCGCTGATCGAGGCATTCCACGCCGTGACCGGCATCCCTGTGCTGCTCAACACCAGCTTCAATCGCCGCGGCATGCCGATCGTCGAGCGCCCCGAAGAAGCCGTCGCGCTCTTCGCCGAGACCGCGCTCGACGCGCTCGTGCTCGGGGATGTGCTCGTGCTGAAACCCCGCTCCTGGACCGCCCCGCGATCCCCTCTTCCAATGTAGGATTTCGCATGCTTCCCTGCGCGGGCCGAGTCGCTATTTCGAATCTTAGAAAATCGGGTATGGCTTTGCGAAAGACGCGTTTGGCCTGAATTTCCCTGAACTTCCGGCCGGCACTGCGGGAGAGAGACATGGCGGAGCGGGAGTTCGACATCATCGTCTACGGCGCCACCGGCTTCACCGGTCGCCTCGTCGCCGAATATCTCGTCCAGGCCTATCCCGACCGCAACTGGGCGATGGCCGGGCGCTCGCTGACCAAGCTTGAGGAAGTGCGCGATGCGATCGGGGCTCCTTCGGCTACGCCGCTGCTCACCGCCAACGCCGACGATCCCGCGAGCCTGAAGGCGCTCGCCGCCCGCGCGACCGCCGTGATCACCACGGTCGGCCCCTACCAGCTCTATGGCGAACCGCTTGTGGCGGCGTGCGTCGAGACCGGCACCGCCTATGTCGATCTGTGCGGCGAGCCGGCATGGATGGCGCAGATGATCCGTAAATACGACGCTGCGGCCAGGGTGAGCGGCGCGCGGATCGTATTGTCGTGCGGATTCGATTCGATACCCTTCGACATGGCCGTGTGGCTCGCCGAGCAGGAAGCGATCAGGCGCTTCGGCAAGCCTGCGCCGCGCGTGAAGGGGCGCGTGCTGAAGATGAAGGGCACCTTCTCGGGCGGCACCTTCGCCAGCGGCAAGGCGACGATGGCGGCAGCGGCAAAGGATCCCTCGATCCTCAAGCTGATGGTCGATCCCTTCGCGCTGACGCCCGGCTTCGAAGGGCCGCACCAGCCCAACGGCATGGTCCCCTATCATGACGAGGCGGTCGACGCCTGGGTCGCGCCGTTCATGATGGCGGTGATCAACACCAAGAACGTCCACCGCACCAATTTCCTGCTCGGCCATCCCTATGGCGCGGACTTCCAATATGACGAGATGACCGTGGTCCCGGGGCTCGGCGAGATCGGCAAGGCGGCAGCCGAGGCGCTCGCCAAGTTCAATCCGATGGCGTCGGACAAGGGGCCCGCTCCCGGCGAAGGCCCGAGCAAGGAAGAGCGCGAAACCGGCTATTACGAAGTCGCCGCGATCGCCGAGATGCCCGACGGCGCGCGCGTCACCGCCACCGTTTCGGGGGATCGCGATCCCGGCTACGGCTCGACGAGCAAGATGATCGCCGAAAGCGCGCTCTGCCTCGTCGACGACGTGCAGGGCGAGGGCGGCATCTGGACGCCGGTCGCGCTGATGGCCGAACCGCTCAAGGCGCGGCTCGAAGCCAATGCGGGACTGAGCTTCACAGTTGCGTAGGGCTCAACCCCGATAGAAGAACAGCACGACGCCGGCGATTACCAGGCAGAGCACGATAACCACCGTCACCAGGATAGCCCGGCGCCGGTCGATCTCGGCCTGATACGCGGCGGTATCGAGCCAGTATCGGCCCGGGCTCGCCTCGCGCACCACCCCGCGCGCCTTCATATGCTCGAACTGGCGGCGCATGATGTGGCGGTCGGGCACGAACGTCACCGCATCCTCGGCGCTCACCGCATGATGCACGAAGAAATGCGCCGCGATCTTGCGGCGCGCGCGCATGATCGCAGCGGCAATTGCGGGCATTGGCGAAGCGGCGATCATGGCATTTCCCCCTGTGGTCCGCGCCAAGCTGGCATGGAAAGCGAGGGTGCTCAATCGCTTATCGCTTGCGCCCCTGATGGCGGATATTGGCGGGCCGCCCGCGCCGCTTGATCGGCCGGGCCCGGCCTCTGCCGCGCTCGGCCGCAGGCGCCCCCGCCGAACCCTTGCCGTCGGGCAGCTCGAAGCGCAGCGCGCCCGACACGGGATTGGCTTCGACCAGCCGCAGCTTCAGGCGCTGCCCCGACGCGAATTCCTCGCCGCTCTGGTCGCCGATGAGCCGCTGGCTCGCTTCGTCGTAGCGGAAATATTCGCTGCCCAGATCACGCGCCGGCACCAGCCCGTCGCCGCCGATCCCTTCGATCGTCGCGAAGAAGCCGAAGCTCTGCACCCCGGTGATCCGCGCCTCCATCACTTCGCCGACATGGTTGGCGAGATAGGCGGCGACATAGCGGTCGATCGTCTCGCGCTCGGCCTCCATCGCGCGGCGCTCGAGCTGCGAGATGCTCTCCCCGATCCGCTCCATCCCCGCCGATTCCTCGGCGGTAAGCCCGCCGGGGCCGAGGCCATAGGCCTCGACCAGCGCACGGTGGACGATCAGATCGGCATAGCGGCGGATGGGCGACGTGAAATGCGCGTAGCTTCCCAGCGCCAGCCCGAAATGGCCGTGATTGGCCGGGCCGTAATAGGCCTGGGTCTGGGTGCGCAGCACCTGCTCCATCACCTGCGGGCGGAAATCGGCCTCGCCGACGCGCTCAAGGATATGATTGAACGTCGCCGGACGCACCACTTGCCCCAGCGCGAACTCGACGCCGAAGGTCTTGAGATACTCACGCAGCGCGACGAGCTTCTCGCGGCTCGGCGGCTCGTGGATGCGGTACATCACCGGCGCCTTTTTCGCCTCGAGCGCCTTGGCCGCGGCGACGTTCGCCGCGATCATGTAATCCTCGATCAGCTTGTGCGCGTCGAGACGCTCGCGTGGGCTCACCGAGAGGATGCGCCCCATCTCGTCGAGCATGATCCGCCGCTCGGGCAGATCGAGATCGAGCGGCTCGCGCTTGTCGCGCGCCGGGTTGAGCGCGTGCCAGCAATCCCAGAGCGGCCGCAGCGCCGCCTCGGTCAGCGGGTGTTCGAGTTTGCCGTCGATCGCCGCCTGCGCGTCCTCATAGGCGATGTTCGCCGCGATGCTGACCACCGCGCGGCTGAAGCGCCAGCTCTTGAGCTCGCCGTTCCTGCCCACCTGCAAATGGCAGACGAGCGCCGCGCGATCCTCGCCTTCCTTCAAGGAGCAAACCTCGGCCGAGAGGATCTCGGGCAGCATCGGCACGACGCGATCGGGGAAATAGACCGAATTGCCGCGCTTCCTCGCCTCGCGGTCGAGCTGCGAACCGGGGCGGACATAGAAGCTGACGTCGGCGATCGCGACGACCGCCTTCCACCCGCCTTCGTTCTTGGGATCGTCGTCGGGCGCGGCCCACACCGCGTCGTCATGGTCGCGCGCGTCGGCGGGATCGATCGCGACGATCGGCAAGTGGCGAAGGTCCTCACGCTTGCCGAGCTCCTGCCGCGAGACGCGCTCGGCTTCCTCGATCACTTCGTCGGAAAAGATATCGGGGATTGAATGACGGTGGATCGCGATCAGCGAGAAGCTGCGCGGCGCGAAGGGGTCTCCAAGCCGCTCGGTCACCTTGGCGGTGATCCGCGGTGGCCGCCCGGTCTTCTCGGCGAGGACGAGATCACCTGCCTCGGCGTCGCCGGCGTCCGAGACCGGCCAGCTGCGCCGCTCCTTCTTTTCGACGCCCTGGAGCCAGAGCCGACCGCCCTCTTCGTGCAGCACGCCGAGGATCAGTTCCTCGCCGCGCGCGAGCTTCTTCATCGGGTGCGCGACCCAGCCGTTGCCGGCCTCTTCGGTGCGCGCGAGGATACGGTCGCCGATCCCCAGCGCCGAACGCTTGCCGCGCCCTTCGCGGACGCGCAGCCGCGGCACCGGTACGCCCTCGGCATCCCAGCGTTCGGGCACCGCCCAGATCGTGTCGCCATCGGCGTCGGCGACGCGCAGCACGGTGACCTTAGGCAGCCCGCCCATCTTGTGGAACGCGCGGCCCGGAGCGCTGTCGATCAGCCCCTCGTCGGCCATGTCCTTGAGGATCTGCTTGAGCAGGATCTTGTCTTGCCCATGGAGCCCGAAGGCGCGCGCGATCTCGCGCTTGCCTGCCGGGGTGTCGGACGATGTTATGAAATCGATAATCTGCTGCCGCGTGGGCAGTCCTGCTTTTTGTTTTGGTTTTGCCATTGGCCTCCAAGATAAGCGTTCGTCGCGAATTATCCAACGTTTCGCCGCGCCGCTTCTCTTAAACCCTTGTTAAAGCATGGAAGGCACTCTCTCGCGTGGGGACGGGAGAGATCATGGCGACCAGGCTATCGCAGTACCGCGCAGTCATGCCGGCGCTCGTCGAGCATCGCGGCGCCGCGCGTCACCGCGTCACCGTCACCCGCGCCCGAGTCACGCGCCGCGGCAATCCGCCGGTCGAGGCACTGCTTCACGATCTCTCGGTCTATGGCTGCCGCCTCGCTTGCGAGGCCAAGCACGGCGAGGGCGACCGCATCTGGCTGCGCATCCGCGACGATTTGCCGATTGCGGCCACCGTGGTGTGGAACGACGGCGCGCATATCGGCTGCCGCTTCGATGCCCCGATCGAGCGCAGCCTGATGCGCGCGCTGACGCTGGGGATCTGCTAGAATCCGATCACGTTCGCGCGCGTGAATTCCGCCGCCTCAGCCGCTGTCAGGAAGCGCCGGTCCGGCCCTTCCGGACCCGCGCCCGGCCCGCGGCTGCGATATTCGAACAGCCGCGCCTCGGGCGGCGTGAGCTGCTTCTGCTCGCCCGCCGGGTTCTTGTATCCCATCCACGTCCAGCCCGCGCGGCGGATATGCGCGCCCATCCAGCAGTGGAGGAACACCGACTGCCCGGTCAGCTCCATGTTGCCGCCCGCGCGCCACGGCCGGCCGAGCCAGGCGGATCCCGCCGGCACGTTTGGCTCGTGCGTCAACCGGCAGCGGTGGAAGACCATACCGAACTTCTGCGCGAGTGGCGTGCTTGGGGCGGTCAGATAGCCCGATCCTTCGGCATTCGGGACGAAGCGCGTGACGATCTCGCAGCCCTCAAACCACGCCGCCGCGCCGCCGAAGATGAAGTCCACACCGCCCACGATCCGGCAATCGGCAAACAGGCTCCGGGTATGGATATAAAGCGTGTCCTGATAGCCTTCGAGCCGACAGCGCTCGACAGTCGTGCGGTCCGCGCCGCGGCCGATCGCCAGCGCCCCCGCCTGCGATCCGTTCCCCGCCGCGTCGCGCCGCGCGCCGATATAATCGTAGCTGTTGCGGATCGTGAGATCGCGCAGCGTCACGCCGGGTGCCTCGATCGCCAGCGTCTGCGAGCGCCCGGTGCCCCAGTTCTTGCCGTCGGGTGCGGGCATTCCCGCCGACGTGCCGAACTGGAGGATCGTGCCCGGCCCGCTCCCCTCGATCGTCACGTTCGGCGCGCGGACGATCAGCTTCTCGACGAGCACACCGGGCTTGATCAGGATGCGGAAGGGTCGCCCGCCCGCCGCCTCGGCCTGGGCGAGCGCCGCGCCGAGCGTGCGGGTGCGCGTATCGACCACGGCGCCCCATTGCTCGGCGGCGCGCGCCGCCACGGGGAGTGCCAGCGCACCCGCTACGAAGCCGCGCCGCCCGAGCATCAATAGGCCCGCGCGACGAGGATGCGCTCGACCGCTGGGCGGCCGGTGAACAGGCACGCCCCCTCGGCCGGCGCCGCATCGACGGCGACGTTGCGGAAGGTGAGCTTCAATGCCTTGAGCCGCTCGACCACCTTGTCGAGCTCCTCGCCGGTCGGCTTCGCCCAATTGACTTCGACCCAGCCCGGTCTGTCGCCTTCGAACGCCTTCTCCAACGCAGCGAAGTCGGTCACGCCGCGCACAATGCTCGCCTCGAGCCGCGCGCGCGCCTGTGCGTGGAGCGCTGCCTGGACGCTCTCGAGCGTCGCCGTAGCCTCGTCGATGAACTGCGCGCGCGGCAGGATCGCGCTGTCGAGCTTGCCGTCCTCGCGGTAGAGCCGGTCGCGGCGGATCACCGAGACATTGCCCCCGGCGACGTCGCGCCCGCCGACCTCGATCACCACCGGTGCGCCCTTCTTGACCCAACCCCAGCGCTTGGCCGCGGCCTTGGCGGGCTTCAGGTCGAGCAGCGCGCGCACCGGCTCGCCGAACGTCGTGAACACCGACAGCTCCTGCTGGAGCGTCCGGCAATATTCGACGATCGCTGCGTCCTCTTCGCTGTCGCGCAGCATCGGCACGATCACGATCTGCCACGGCGCGATCCGAGGCGGCACGCGCATCCCGTCATCGTCGCCATGCACCATGATCGCTGCGCCGATCATCCGCGTCGTCATGCCCCAGCTCGTCGTCTGCGCCAGCTCGAGCTCGCCTGAGCTGTTCTGGAACTTGATGTCCTGCGCCTTGGCGAAAGTGGTGCCGAGGAAGTGGCTGGTCGCGGCCTGGAGCGCCTTGCCGTCCTGCATCATCGCTTCGATCGAATAGGTGGCGACCGCGCCAGGGAAGCGCTCGTTCTCCGGCTTCTCGCCCGCAACCACGGGAATTGCGCAGCAATCCTCGGCGAAGCTGCGATACACCTCCAGCATCCTGAGCGTCTCTTCGCGCGCCTCGTCCTCGCTCGCGTGCGCGGTATGGCCTTCCTGCCACAGGAACTCGCTGGTGCGCAGGAACATCCGCGTGCGCATCTCCCAGCGCACGACGTTCGCCCATTGGTTGATTAGCACCGGCAAGTCGCGCCACGACTGCACCCAGCGCGAAAAGGCCGCGCCGATCACCGTCTCACTGGTCGGCCGCACGACGAGCGGCTCCTCGAGCTTCGCCTCGGGATCGGGCACCAACCCACCCTTGCCATCGGCGATCAGGCGGTGGTGCGTGACCACCGCCATCTCCTTGGCGAAGCCCTCGACATGCTCGGCTTCCTTGGCGAAGTAAGAGAGCGGGATGAACAGCGGGAAATAGCAATTCTCGTGCCCGGTCGCCTTGATCCGATCGTCGAGCAGCCGCTGGATACGCTCCCAAATGCCATAGCCCCACGGCCGGATGACCATGCACCCGCGCACCCCGCTCTCCTCGGCCAGGTCGGCCTCGGAAATGACGGTCTGGTACCATTGCGCGAAATCGGCCTCGCGCGTGACGGGAAGGGCGTGCTTGATCATGGCCCGAGCGGATAGCGGGGACTTGCCGCCGGGTCCACCGTGCCGCATGGGCTTGCGCGATGGGTGGCGACCAGGTCTTCAAGGGCATCCTCCTCAGGCTCTTCGCGATTGCCTGCCTCTCGACCATGTCAGCGCTGATCAAGCTCGCCGAGGCGCGCGGAGCGGGTCTGGTCGAGACGATGTTCCACCGGCAATTCTGGGCGGTGCCGCTCGTCACGGCGTGGATCGCCGCCGGACCGGGGCTCGGCTCGATCCGCACGCGACGCTTCGGCGCGCATGCGGTGCGCACCGCAGTGGGGATGACCGGCATGGTCTTCACTTTCGGATCGGTGCTGCTGCTCCCGCTCGCCGAGGCGACGACCTTCCAGTTCACCGTGCCGATCTTCGCGACGATCCTCGGCGCGCTCGTTCTCGGCGAGCCGACCGGCTGGCATCGGTGGGGGGCGGTGATCGCCGGCTTTGTCGGCGTGCTGATCGTCGCGCAGCCGGGCAGCACGCACATTCCGCTTCAGGGCGCGGCGGTCGGCTTGCTCGCCGCCTTGTTCGTCGCGATCGTCGCGATACTGCTGCGCCAGATCGGCAAGACCGAGAGCGCAGGCACCACGGTGTTCTGGTTCTCGGCGCTGTCGGTGCCGCCGCTCGGGCTCGTCTATGCCTTCCACCTCCAGCCGCACGATGCGGGGACCTGGGCGGTGCTGATCGGGATCGGGCTGGTCGGGGGCCTTGGCCAGCTCGCGCTCACCGGGGCGATGCGCTACGCGCCGGTCTCGGTCGTGGTTCCGATGGACTATTCGAGCCTGATCTGGGGCACGCTCTACGGCTGGGCGCTCTTCGGCATGCTTCCCACGCGGTGGACCTTGCTCGGCGCGCCAGTCATCATCGCGAGCGGACTCTACATCGTCTGGCGCGAACGGCGGCGCGGCCTGACGCTAACCGAAGCCGCAACCGACGGCCCCGCCAGCTAGCCGCGCCGATAGACCAGGATCAAATTGTTCGCGGGCATCTCGACGATCCGGTCGAGCGCCAGTCCGCGGGCCGCCGCCGCGGCGCTCACATCGTCGACGAAGCGCAGCCCGAAGCGCGGGTCCTTCGCCTTGAGCCATAGTTCGAACGCTTCGTTCGAGGGCGCCGTCTCCACGTCCCGCCGGCGATAGGGGCCGTAGAGGATCAGCGGGCCGCCCGGGTCCAGCGCCCTGCCCGCTCCGGCAAGCAACCCCAGCGTCGCCTCCCACGGGCTAATATGCACCATGTTGATGCAGAGGATCGCGTCCGCTGGCGGGAACGCGTCCTCCACGGCGTCGCGCGAGCGGCGCACGCACGTTGCGCAACTCGCTGCACCAATCGGCGATCGAGGCGCGCGCCTCCGCATCGGGGTCGCTCGGCTGCCAGACGAGCGCGGGAAAGCGCGCCGCGAGGAATGCGCAATGCTCGCCGGTGCCGCCCGCGATCTCGAGCACGATCCCGTGCGCCGGCAACGTCTCCGCCAGCACCGCCGCGATCGGCTCGCGGTTGCGTCCGGTCGCCGGCGCGTGCCGCCTCACGCCGCGCGCGCCTCCGCGAGAAGCTTGCGCGCGCGCAGGAACATCTCGACGCGCGTCGCGGTCAGCATCGCCAGCGCCAGCGCGATCGCGACGTCGGTTGCGGCGGCCACATCGACATGCACGCCGGGGATCAGCCCGTCCATGTTTCGCGTCGCCGTCTTGAGCAGGATCAGGCCGAGTATCAGCAGCATCGCGGCGGGCGAGGCCTGTTGCGAAACTTCGTGCGTCTCCGGATTGACCGTGATCCGCATCAGCCGGCCGCGATGCCAGCCGATCGCGGCTCCCGCCACCAGCCCGATCGCGACCGCGATCCACGCCGCGAGGCTCGTCGGCGGCGTGTACCAGAAGGTCAGCGCCGCGATCGCGCAATAGATCGCCGGCACGATCCACAGCCGCTCGAGCTTGAGCGGCCGCTCGCGGCGCATGTTGCGCATGCGGAAGACCATGATGAGCCCGATGATGACTACGGGCACGACGTAGCGGAGCCATTCGGCCTGGATCGGTTGGGCGTGCATGGCCGCGCATCATCGCCAGCCGCGCCTGCTTGGCAAGCGGGATTGCGACCGATCGCGAACGGGTCCATCTGGGCCGCGCGAGGGAGAATGATGGATACCGACGACGACAGCGCCCGCGTGAAGTTCCCGCCACCGTTCGCCTTTCTGGGAACGCTGCTCGCAGGGATCGCGCTGGCCAGGTTTCTCGGGCAGCCGGAGTTGCCGCTCGGCCATCATTTCGAGCGCGGGCTGGGCTCGCTCGCCATCGTCGCGGGCGTTGGGATCATGCTATCGGCGGTCGGGCTGTTCCGCCGTGCCGGCACCGACCCGAAGCCGTGGAAGACCGCGACCGCGCTCGTCACCGACGGCGTCTATCGCTGGACGCGCAACCCGATGTATCTCGGCATGGTGCTGACCTATGCGGGCATCGCGATCTGGCTCGACAGCCTCGTCACGCTGCTGCTCCTGATCCCGCTGACAATCGTTATCCAGAAGGAAGTGATCGAGCGCGAGGAAGCCTACATGGCCGCCAAGTTCGGCGAACGCTACCTTGCGTACAAGGCGCAGGTCCGGCGCTGGATTTGACCACTAAGGCCCCTCCCCTGAAGGGGAAGGGGCTTGAAGTTTACTCCGCAGCCCCCGCCACTCCCGGTTCTTTCCAGGCCAGCACCGGCTTCCTCGCTGCCAGCGTCTCGTCGAGCCGCCGCCGCGGTGCGAAGTGCGGCGCGGTGCGGATCTCCGGGTCCCCATTCTTCGCGCGCGCGGCGACCGAGCGGAAAGCGCCGATGAACTGGTCGAGCGCCGCCTTGCTCTCGGTCTCGGTCGGCTCGACCAGCATCGCGCCGTGGACGACGAGCGGGAAATAGACCGTCATCGGGTGGAAGCCCTCGTCGATCAGCCCCTTCGCGATGTCGATCGTCGAGAAGCCGTCGGGCAGCCCCCTGTCGCTGAAGATCGCCTCGTGCATGCACGGCCCGAACTTCGCGAAGGGCGCGTCGAGCACGTCCTCCATCGCCCGCAGCACGTAATTGGCGTTGAGCACCGAATCCTCGGCGACCTGGCGAAGCCCATCCGCTCCGTGGCTGAGGATATAGGTCAGCGCGCGCGTGAACATACCCATCTGTCCGTTGAACGCGACCATCCGGCCGAACGTCCCGGCATGATGCTCGCCCGCGGTCTCTTCCTCCACGAGGCGGAAATGGTCGCCATCCTTCTCCACGAACGGCAGCGGCGCATAGGGCGCCAGCGCCTTGGACAGCACCACCGGACCCGAACCCGGCCCGCCGCCGCCGTGCGGGGTCGAGAAGGTCTTGTGCAGGTTGATGTGCATCGCATCGACGCCGAGATCGCCGGGGCGGACCCGCCCGACGATCGCGTTGAAATTGGCGCCGTCGCAATAGACGTAGCCGCCCGCCGCATGCACTGCGTCCGAGATCTCGCGCATGTCGCGCTCGAACAGGCCGCAGGTATTGGGGTTGGTGATCATCACCCCCGCAATGTCCGGCCCCAGCCGCGCCTTGAGCGCCGCCACGTTGACGCGGCCGTCCTCGGTCGCCGGAATGTCCTCGACCGTGAAATTGGCGAAGGCGGCGGTGGCGGGGTTTGTGCCGTGCGCACTGATCGGGACCAGCAGGATCTTGCGGTGGCCCTCCCCGCGCGCCTCGAGCGCCGCACGGATCGCGAGCACGCCGCAAAGCTCGCCATGCGCGCCGGCCTTGGGGCTCATCGCCACGGCGTGCATGCCGGTGAGCGTGATCAGCCAGTGCGCGAGTTGGTCGATCACTTCGAGCGCGCCCTGGCAGCTGTCGATCGGAGTCAGCGGATGGAGGTCGGCGAAGCCGGGAAGCCGCGCCATCCGCTCGTTGAGCCGCGGATTGTGCTTCATCGTGCAGCTGCCGAGCGGGAACAGCCCGAGGTCGATCGCGTAATTCTGGCGGCTGAGCCGCGTGTAATGCCGCACCGCCTCGGGCTCGGACAAGCCGGGGAGCCTGATCGGCTCGCTACGAGCGAGTCCGCCGAGCCGCGATGCGCCCGCGGGGGCCTCGTCGAAATCGACTCCGGTTGTTTCGGCCGAGCCGATCTCGAAGATCAGCGGCTCCTCAAGCATCAGCGCGCGGTTGCCGGTGAAAGTGGCGGCGTCGCTGGTGCCGGCTTGCGGGGTAGTGGGACGCCAGCCCGACTCATTGATCGTGCTCATGCCAGCACCTCCTCAAGCGCGGAGGCAAGCGTCTCGACGTCCTCCTCGGTGGTGGTTTCGGTGACAGCGACGACGAGGCCGTTCGCGAGCGCGTCGGCGCCCGGATAGAGGCGGCCGAGCGAGACGCCGGCGAGGATGTTGCGCTCCGCCAGCCGGCGCACCACGGGGCGCGCCTCCTTCGATAGCTTCAGCGTGAACTCGTTGAAGAAGCTCGGGGTGACGAGATCGACGCCCCGCACTCGCGCGAGCCGTTCTGCCGCAGCGCTCGCCCCGGCATGGTTGACTGTAGCGAGCTGGCGCAGGCCCTTCTCGCCGAGCAACGTCATGTGGATCGACCAGGCAAGCGCGCACAGCACCGAGCTGGTGCAGATGTTCGAGGTCGCCTTCTCGCGCCGGATATGCTGCTCGCGGGTCTGGAGCGCGAGGCGATACGAGCGGTTGCCGCGGGCATCCACCGACACGCCGACGATGCGGCCGGGCAGCGCCCGCTTGTGGGCGTCGCGGGTCGCCAGATAGGCGGCGTGCGGGCCGCCATAGCCCATGGGTACGCCGTAGCGCTGCATCGAGCCGACGGCGATGTCGGCGCCCATCTCGCCCGGTGCCTTGAGG
>JAEWCK010000198.1 GCA_023390675.1 Pseudomonadota bacterium | reverse complement strand
ATCCACGCCCGTCTTCGACGAGAAAAGCCTGCCGGCGGCGCTGCGCGGCGAGCACTCGACCAAGGCGGGTGTGTGGGGCGTGATCTGCGTGCTCGAAGGGCGGAGGCGGCTCGATTACGCCGATCCGCCCTCGACGCGGCTGCTGGAGGCGGGTGAGGCGGGGCTGTGCGCGCCGCAACGGGTGCACAGCGTCGCCCCGCTCGGGCCGATGCGGATGCGCGTCGACTTCTACGATCGCGATCCGCGCGGCACGGGGCCTCTCTAGACTACTCTGCGCCCCGAGAAGAGCTGGATCAGGCCCACGATCAGCGCGATCACCAGCAGGATGTGGATGATCCCGCCGGCCACGTGGAAGGTGAAGCCGAGCAGCCACAGGATGATCAGGATGACGACGATGGTCCAAAGCATGGGTGTTCACTCCGGCTAGGTGCGGGCCCAACGTGTTGCGGGGGCGGAACGTTCCCGATCAAATCGTCCCGATTTCCAGCTTTTCGAAACGCCCGTACAGTCCGCCCGGCCCTGCTCTCCAGGCCGTCACGACCTCGGCGGTCACGATCAGCCACAGCTTCCCGTCCGGCGCGGCCATCGCCGCGTCGGTGGCGGAAGGCGTCGCGTCGCCGCTCGGGTGCGAGTGCCAATAGCCGATCAGTTTCCGCCCGCCCGCGCGTTCCGCCTTCAGCGCGGCAAACAGCGCCGCAGGATCTATCTCGAACCGCGTCTCGGGGCTTTCGGCAACGTTCTCAACGGCTTGGAACGCAGTGATTTCGGCACCCTCGCCGAACAGCAGTCCGCACGCCTCGCGCGGCGCGAGAGCCACGGATTCCCGCCGGATTCCATCCAGCATCGACCTTGAAATTCCGCTCCGCATTCCCATCTACGGTAAAACATGGGTTCGGGGGTTTCCATCATCGAAGCGCGTATTTCGGACACGGCCGATGGCTGGCGTCTGGACCGCGCGCTCGCCGACGCGGTGCCGACGCTTTCGCGCGAGCGGCTGAAGGCGCTTATCGCCTCGGGCGCGGTCACCGGACCGGAAGGGCTCGTCCGCGATCCGGCGAAGAAGGCGCTCGGGGGCATGTGCTTCAGCGTCGCGGTGCCCGATCCCAGGCCGGCGCACAACGAGCCGCAGGACATTCCCTTGAACGTGGTGTTCGAGGACGAGCATCTGATCGTGGTCGACAAGCCTGCGGGCCTCGTGGTGCACCCGGCGGCGGGCAATCTCGACGGGACCCTGGTCAACGCGCTGCTCCATCATTGCGAGGGCAGCCTGTCGGGCATCGGCGGGGTGGCGCGGCCGGGGATCGTCCACCGGATCGACAAGGACACATCGGGCCTGATGGTCGCCGCCAAGACCGATCGCGCGCATATCGGCCTCGCCGCGCAGTTCAAGGCGCACTCGATCGACCGGCGCTACAAGGCGATAGCAGTGGGGACATTCGGAACATTCGCGGGCAGCGTCGATGCGCCGCTCGGCCGTTCTCCCAGCAATCGCAAGAAGATAGCGATCGTCCCGCACGGCAGGCGCGCAGTCACGCACTGGCGGCAGCTTCGTCCGCTCCGCGATGCGGCCCTGATCGAATGCCGGCTCGAGACCGGACGCACGCATCAGGTGCGCGTCCATATGGCGTCGATCGGGCATCCGCTGCTCGGCGACCCGGTTTACGGCAGCGTCCGCAAGGCGCATCGGGAGATTCTGGAAACCCTGCATTTCCGGCGCCAGGCCTTGCACGCGGCCCATCTGGGGTTCATTCACCCCGTGAAAAGCCACGCTTTGGCGTTCGATAGCGAAATGCCTGCGGACATGCAGGAACTGTTCAATAAGCTCATCGTATGATTTCCGGCTCGCTTCGCTTCGGCGGAGCGGCCCAAGTTAAGGGAGAAAAGATCATGGCTAGCGGAAGCAACGTCCCTGCGACGATCCCCGCGCTCGGCGGTGAGGCGAGCCTCAACCGCTATCTGGCCGAGATCAAGAAGTTTCCGATCCTCGCGCCCGAGCAGGAATATATGCTCGCCAAGCGCTTCCAGGAGCATGGCGACACCGAGGCTGCGGCGCAGCTCGTGACGTCGCACCTGCGCCTCGTCGCCAAGATCGCGATGGGCTATCGCGGCTATGGCCTGCCTGTCTCCGAGCTGATCTCGGAGGGCAATATCGGGCTGATGCAGGGCGTGAAGAAGTTCGAGCCCGATCGCGGCTTCCGCCTCGCCACCTACGCGATGTGGTGGATCCGCGCCTCGATCCAGGAATTCATCCTGCGCAGCTGGTCGCTCGTGAAGATGGGCACCACCGCGGCGCAGAAGAAGCTGTTCTTCAACTTGCGCCGGATGAAGGCCAAGCTCGACGCGTTCGAAGACGGCGACCTGAGCCCCGAGCATCTCGCCAAGATCGCCACCGATCTGGGCGTGACCGAGGAAGAGGTCACCTCGATGAACCGCCGCATGGCGATGGGCGGCGACACGTCGCTCAACGTGCCGATGCGCGAGGATGGCGAGAGCCAGTGGCAGGATTGGCTCGCCGACGAGGGCCCGCTGCAGGACGAGGCGGTCGCGGAAGCGCAGGAAGCGGACGTCCGCCACGAAATGCTCGTCTCGGCGATGGACGACCTCAACGAGCGCGAGAAGCACATCCTCACCGAGCGCCGCCTTACCGACGATCCCAAGACGCTCGAGGAATTGAGCCAGGTCTATGGCGTGTCGCGCGAGCGCGTCCGCCAGATCGAGGTCCGCGCCTTCGAGAAGCTCCAGAAGGCGATGATGCGCCTCGCGGGCGAGCGCCGGCTGGTCGCCGCGCACTAAGCGTTGGACAGCCGCCGCAGGGCCGCATAGCCTCTCTTCGGTTCAACACCGGAGGGGGCTCCCATGTGGAAGTGGATCAAGATTCCGAAGGCGATCGCGCTCATCGCGTTCGTCCTGCCGTGGATGACCGTGTCGTGCTCGGGCACCAAGATCATCTCGGCGACCGGAATCGGCATGGCGTTCGGCCATTACACCAACGAGCTGGCCTCGGCCGCGAGCGCGATGGGCAATATGGGCGCCAACGCCGCGATGAAGCCGGGCGGCGGCGAAACCAGCATCCTGCTGATCGTCGCGCTCGCCGTGGTGGTGATCGGCCTCGCGCTTACCTTCCTGCCGGCGCGGCGTGGGGCGCTCCCGGTGCTCGCCACCAGCGTGCTGGCGACCGTGCTCGTCTGGGCCGGGACGATGCGCTTCAGCAAATCCTATATCGCCGCCGAGATGGCCAAGAAGAGCGCGACGCACCCCAATCCCGACATGAAGGGCATGGATCAGGCCGCGCTGGCGATGATCCAGATCGACTGGCATTTCGGCTTCTGGCTGACGTCGCTCGGGCTCGTCGCCACTGCGCTGATGGCGTGGCTGGTGTTCAGCGGGCGCGACCGCGGCCTCGAGCGCTCGGTGCGGGGTGCGGTGGCGGGCGCCGCGGCGGCTGCAGACGAAGAGGTCGTCGCCTGCCCTGCCTGCCAGCGCGAATTCCCCGAAGGCACGCGCTTCTGTCCCGACGACGGCACCGCGCTGAGTTGATCCGCGCGGCCCGTTCCGGCATCGGGATCGGATGAGCGACCGGCGCGACGACGAAGACGACAAGGGCGGCCTGCCCGCGCCGGGCGAGACGCCGCCCCCGCCCGACTGGACTCCGCTCCCGCCCCCGCCGGTCGCGCCGATATTGGGCGAGCCGCCGATGCCGGACCTGCGTCCATTGGGAGAGCCTTCGGTCAGTTATGCCCCTGTTCCCCGGCGAAGGCCGGGGCCCAGTTTCGATGTCGACGAGGCGGGGTCCGAATCTCTCCAAAGCCCGCCCGCTGCTGGGCCCCGGCCTTCGCCGGGGAACGACGAGGAAGAAAAGCCCCGCCGGCGCAAGCCGCTGTGGCGCTGGATCCTCGTCCGGATCGTGCAGGCGACCCTCGCCTTCGTCCTGCTCTCGCTGCTGATGGTGACGGCCTACAAGTTCGTCGCGCCGCCGGTTACCTGGACGATGATCGGCGACGTGATCGGCGGGCACGGCGTCACCAAGCGCTGGATGCCGCTTTCGCAGATCGATCGGAGCATGGCGCGCGCCGCGATCGCCGCGGAGGATTCGCGCTTCTGCGAGCATAACGGCTTCGATCTCAAGGCAATCGAGCAAGCCTATGCCCGCAACCAGCAGGGCGGGCGCATCCGCGGTGGATCGACGATCAGCCAGCAGACCGCCAAGAACGTGTTCCTGTGGCAGGGCGGCGGCTATTTCCGCAAAGGGCTCGAGGCATATTTTACGCTGCTGATCGAGAATATCTGGGGCAAGCGCCGTATCATGGAAGTCTATCTCAACGTCGCCGAGACGGGGATCGGCACCTACGGCGTCAATGCCGGCGCCATGCGCTATTTCCGCCACGACGCATCGCACCTGACCGCGCGCGAGGCGGCGCAGATCGCCGCGGTGCTGCCACTGCCCAAGAAGCGCGCCGGGATAGACCCCAAGGGCTTCACCCGGCGCTACGGCAATACGATCACCGCGCGGATCGGCGTGGTCCGCGGCGACGGACTCGACGCCTGCCTCAGATGATCAGGGAATGGCGTTCTTGACTGCGTCGCCTGCATCCTTCGCTGCGTCGCCGACCTTGTCCGCCGCAGTGACGACCGCGTCGGTCTTGCTGTTCTCGCGGGCGTTCTGGTTGAAGAGATAGACCGCGCCGATCACGACGAGAATCAGGATCGCGAAGCCGATCAGGATTCCCGCGCCGCCTCCCCCGCCGCCGCGGCCGGCGACCACGACGGTCTCGCCGCCGCTGTCGCTCTCGGTCACGCGTTCGGTGGTCACGCCGTCGGTACGCTCGGTTACTCGCTCGACCATCGATATCCTCCTCGATTTTGCCGGAGCAACCGAGGAACGCCGCCGATGGTTCCGATAATCTGCGTCAGAACGGCAGCTTGAACCCCGGCGGCAACGGAAGACCCTGCGTCATCTTCGCCATCGCTTCCTGCGAAGCCGCATCGGCCTTGGCGCGCGCGTCATTGAACGCCGCCGCGAGCAGATCCTCGAGCATGTTCTTTTCCGACGGGCTCATCAGCGAATCGTCGATATGGATGCCGATGATGCGGCCCTTGGCCGAAGCCTGGACCTTGACCAACCCGCCGCCCGAGACTCCCTCGACCTCGATCTTGTCGAGATCGGCCTGCGCCTTGGTGAGTTCGGCCTGGACGTTCTGCGCCATGGCCATCATCTTCTCGAGGTCCATCAATTCGTTCCTGTCTTGCTCCAGCCGATCAGCTCGGCTTCGGGAAATGCTTCGCGCGCGGCGGCGACAAGCGGCGAGTTCCACACCGCATCGCGCTCGGCGGCTTCGTTCGCTGCCTGCTCCTCGCGCAGCGTCGGCGCCGTCGCACCCTCGACGCTCTTCAGGCGCCAGTTGACGCCCGTAGTCTCCTTGAGCGCCGCGCCGAGATCCCTGACGAAATCGTGCGGCAGCGGCCGCGCCGCGCCGAACTCGACTTCCGAACCGTCGAAGCGCACCGGCCGCAGATAATCGCGCACCTGCGTCGCCAGCTGGAGGCGGCGATGCTGCTCGAGATGCTGCGCCAGCTCGGCCATGCTTGCGGGCAGCCCGGGCTCCTTCGCCGCGGGGGCTGCGGCGGCAGTCACGGCGCCGCTCGCGATCTGCCGCGCAAGCTCGCCCGGATCCGGGAGGTGCGAAGCGTGGATCACGCGAAGCAGCGCCATCTCGGCCGCCTCGATCGGCAGCGCGGCCCTTGCGACTTCGTCGTGCCCGCGCAGCAGCAGCTGCCACAGGCGGTGGAGCGCGGGGAAGCTCAGCCCCGCGGCCCAGCGTTCGAGCGCCTTCAATTCCTCGGCCGATTGCCCGGCATTGGCTTCGGTGCCCAGCTTGGCGAGCGTCACGCCGTGGACGGTCTCGAGCAGCGTGCGCAGCACTGCCTGCGGATCGACGCCGAGATCATATTGGCCGCGCAGCGCCGCGAGCGCGCCCGGCGCATCGCCGTCCAGCAGCAACCCGAACAGTGCGCGGATCGCGCCACGGTCGGACAGGCCGAGCATCTGACGCACCGCCTCGGCCTTGACGCCCTCGCCCTCCAGCCCGGCATGCGCGATCGCCTGATCGAGGATCGACAGCCCGTCGCGCGCCGACCCTTCCGCCGCGCGCGCGATCAGCGCCAGCGCCTCGGGCTCGGCCTCGACGCCCTCCTTTCCGGAGACCATCGCGAAATGCTCGGCGAGCTTCTCGGCCGAAATCCGCCGCAAGTCGAAACGCTGGCAACGCGACAGCACCGTCACCGGCACCTTGTTCACCTCGGTGGTGGCGAACAGGAACTTCACGTGCGCCGGCGGCTCCTCGAGCGTCTTCAACAGGCCGTTGAACGCGGCCTTGGAGAGCATATGGACTTCGTCGATGATGTAGATCTTGTAACGCGCCGAGACCGCGGCATAGCGCGACGCCTCGATGATCTCGCGGATGTCGTCGATGCCGGTGTGGCTCGCGGCGTCCATCTCGATCACGTCGATGTGTCGCCCTTCGGCGATCGCGCGGCAAGGCTCGCAGACGCCGCACGGGTCGATCGTCGGACCGCCCTGCCCGTCGGGGCCGATGCAGTTCAATGCCTTGGCGATGAGGCGCGCAGTCGAGGTCTTCCCCACCCCGCGCACCCCGGTCAGCAGGAAGGCATGCGCCAATCTGTCGCGCTTGATCGCATTGCCCAGCGTGGTGACCATCGCATCCTGCCCGATCAGCTCGGCGAAGGTCTGCGGACGGTATTTGCGCGCGAGCACGCGATAGGCCTGGTCGCGCGGCTGCGGGGGTTCGTCGAGGCCTAAAAGGGAATCGGACATTGCCGCCTATCTAGGCATGCGCAGAGCCGATGTCGAAGGGGTTGAGGTGGGAGCCGGAACGACCCGGGACGAAATCGTTGCGGCTGCTTCCTTCCGGACCTGACCGGGTTGGCGACGGTACCGTCCGCCCGACTCCCGCGGCGCATATGGGGAAATTCAGCCGGTTAGGCAAGGGCGGGAGCGTCCCTCCGGGGACGCTCCCGAACTCAGCTCAGCGCCAGGCGCGAACCTTGCGGCACACGCGCACGCGATGGTGATGGCGCCACTTGGTGGTGCACACCGTGCGCCAGTACATACGCTTGTGATGGCGGCCCCAGCGCTGCATCTCGACGGCCTTGGCGGGCGCCGAGATCGTGGCGGGCGCCGGCGCGGCGACGGCAGTGGCCGCCGGAACCGCGAGCCCGGCCGCCGCAACCGCGGCGAGGATCGAAAGCATCTTCATCTCTCATCTCTCCTGCTGGCAGGGAAACCCTGCGTTGGCGGAAACCGGAACGATCGTTTCGGTTCCATGCCAACGTTGCGCGTCCGCAACTTTCGTCGCGCTGAACCGCATGTTCAGAATGGCTCGGGAAACGTAGCGGAAACACGATTTCAGGGAGCGGCCTGATGCGCGTAGCTGAACACGCGCGCGAGCTTCCACTTGCCGTCCTCGCGCTTCCATACCTGAACGAGATGCGAACGGCCCGCCAGCCGCTCGGGACCGTCGCCCTTGCGTTCGTAAAAGACATGGTCCGCCTCCTCGATCGCGCCATAGCCGGGAACCGGCCAGACCTTCATCGTGCCGGGCACGAGCTCGCGCCGCGAACGCCAGGCGTCGGGCTGCTTCCGCTTCTCGCATTCCCTGGCATAGGCCTCGACGAAGGGCGCGGCCGATGCGGCGACGAGCCCGCCCTTGTCGTGGAACATCTCGAAATCCTGCGTGAGCGACGCAGTGACCGCGGCGGGATCGCAGCCTTCGAAGAACAGCGGGAAGAAATGCGCGTCGGCTTCGGCGATCTCGCGCGTCAGCGCGGCGGGGTCGGCGTCCTGCACGGGCGCGAAGGCAAGCAGCAACGGTAGCAACATGGCAGCATCCTCAGTGTATTATGTTTATAATACACGACTGTCTTAGCTGCGCAAGTCACCTCCCCTGCATGTCGCGATGCTCGGATGGAATCCGCACGGTGAGCCCATCGAGATCGGGCGTGAGGACGATCTGGCAGGCAAGCCGGCTGGTGCGCACTGCGCCGACCGCGAGATCGAGCATGTCCTCCTCGTCCTCGCTCGCGCGCGGAAGCCGGGCGAAGTCGCCGGGCTCGACGATCACATGGCAGGTTGAGCACGCCATCTGCCCCTCGCACGTGCCTTCGAGCGGCTGGCCGTCATTTTGCGCGACTTCGAGCAGCCGATCGCCCTCGCGCGCCTCGACCTCTCGCGTCGCGCCGTCAGCGCCCACGAAGCGGACGCGGATCATGCCGCCACCTTCTGCCGGCGCGCCGCGGCGCTGATCCGGTCGATTGCCTCGATCAGTTCGGCTTCGGTGGTGTAGCGGCCGAAGCCGATGCGGATGCTGCTACGCGCCTCGGCGTCCGAAAGCCCGATCGCCCGGAGCACATGGCTCGGCCGCCCCGATCCGCTCGCGCAGGCCGATCCCGCGGAGAAGGCGATGTCGCGCAGATCCGACATCAGCCGCGCGACGTCGAGCCCGGCGTGGCGGATGTTGAGGTTGCCGGGGTAGCGCTCGGCCTGCGATCCGTTGAGCGTCCAGTCGGAAGCGAGCCGCCCGAGCGCGGCCCGACAGAGCTGCTCGGCATGCGCATGGTCCGCGCCGAAACGCTGTTTGGCGAGCGTCGCCGCCACGCCGAAGCCGGCGCACAGCGCAGGGCTGAGCGTGCCCGACCGCCCGGCCTTCTCCTGCCCGCCGCCGTGCATGAGCGGCTCAAGCGTCACGCCGTCGCGGATCCACAGCGCGCCGACGCCCTTGGGGCCGTGGATCTTGTGCGCCGAGACTGCGACGAGATCGCAATTGGCGGGAATCAGCACGCGGCCATGGCCCTGCACCGCGTCGCACAGGAACAGCGCGCCCGCGGAATGCGCCAGTGCGGCGAGCTGCTCGACCGGCTGGATCACGCCGATCTCGTTGTTGACGAGCATCGCCGCGACGAGCCCGGCGCCGGGGACGATCGCCGCGCGCGCCGCGGCGAAATCGACCAGCCCGTCGGCCCCAACCGGCAGTACCGTCACCTGTCGCCCCTTGCGCGCTTCGGCCC
>JAEWCK010000049.1 GCA_023390675.1 Pseudomonadota bacterium | reverse complement strand
CGGCCTCGGCGGCTTCGTCGCGGCTGGCGACCAGAAGCGCGGGCACCGGAGCGCGCTCGAGCGTGGCGGGCGGCTCCTCGCCGGTCAGCTCGCGGAATCGTGCCTCGGCATCGGCGAGCGCGCGGCGAAAGCCGGCAAGTTGCCGGTCGGCATCGGCGATGTAGGAATCGACTCGCGCCAGTTCGCTCTCGGCCGAAGCGCCGTCGCGAATGCGCTGCTCGACGCCCTTGCGCAGGTCGCGCTGGCTTTCGGCAAATCCTTCGCCGAGCCGGACCAGCGCGCGCATCCCGAACACCTGGTACCACGCCGTGACGGTGCCCAGCGCGACGCGTTCCTCGGTCGATTCGGTATCGGCGGTCGCCGCCTCGCGGCGGTCCTTCGCGGCCTCGATGCGCTTGGTGGTCGATCCGAAGTCGAGCACGTTCTGCGACAGCGACAGGATCGCGTCGGTGCGCTGCTCGGCACGCGAGCGCTCGATGATGTTATTGGGATCGTTCGAGAAGTCGCGCGCCAGCACGCGATAGCTGGACACCGACACGTCGAGACTGGGCAGCAGCGCCGAATGTTCCTGGTGCACACGCGCATCGGCGACATCCTCCATCGCCTCGGCCTCGCGGGTCGCCGGATGGCGGCGCACCGTCCTTCCCACCAGCGCCTGAAAGCTTTCGCGGTCGGCCTGCTGCCTGCGCAGCGCAAGGATCGGATCCTGCGCGAAATCGATGTCGAGCGGGCGCGCTTCACCGGCCGGCAACTGCGCGGCCGGCAAATTCTGCTGAGCATGAGCTTGCTGCGCGGCGTCCTGCCCCGCCCATATAATAAACAAGAGACGCGTCCCACCCCGGGAAGTGGCGATTTACGCCAAGCGCAAACCCGCGTCATCTCATTTATTCGTACAACTTCATTCACCTACCCCGGAACGAACGAGCAGACGCAGTACGATTTTCATCCCTCGGCCATTGGCTGTACGCGCAGTCCTTGCCGCAATGAGTCCCCGCAAATGGTCACTTGCAGACGCACCCGTCGCCGCCCCGATCGCGCCGGTGGCGCCTTCGGCTCCAAGCGCTCCAAGCGCTCCAAGCGCTAAACGCCCTCGAGCAAGGCGCCTGCCCCTGCGCCCAATTCCGTGACGAAACGCTTCATCCACCACATGACATCCTCGCGCTTGATATTCGCCATCATCGAGCGCCAGCGCTTTATCCGTTCCTCGCGCGGCATCGTGAGTGCGGATGCTATCGCGTCCGCCACATCTTCCGCGCTGTAGGGATTGACCAGCAGTGCTTCCTTCAGCTGGGCTGCGGCGCCGGCGAAGCGGGAAAGGATGAGTACGCCCGGATCCTCGGGATCCTGCGCGGCGACATATTCCTTGGCGACCAGGTTCATCCCGTCGCGCAGCGGTGTCACCAGTCCGATCCGCGCCGCGCGGTACATCGCAGCGAGTTCGTCGCGCGGATAGCCCTGATTGACGTAGCGGATGGGCACCCATTCGGCAGTCGCACAGGCGCCGTTGATCCGGCCCGACAGCGCATCGAGCGAAGCGCGGATCTCCTGATAGCTGTCGACATCGACGCGGGAGGGCGGCGCGATCTGGAGCAGGAAGACCTGCTCGTGCAATTCGGGATGCGCGGCCAGGAAGCGCTCATAGCCGAGGAAGCGCTCCTGCAAGCCCTTGGAATAATCGAGCCGATCGACTCCGATGATCATCGCGCGGCCGTTGGCGCTCTCGAGCATTGCCCGGCGCTTGACCTGCGTCTCCGGCGCGTCGGCGAGGCTGCGGAACTTGGCCGCGTCGATGCCGATCGGGCAGACGATCGCGCGGACCAGCCGCTCGCCGACGCGGATCGACGCGGTCTCGTCCTCCTCGACCGACAGATCGAGTTCGCCGCGGACATAGTCGAGGAACGCCTCGAGCGAGTCACGCGATTGGAAACCGATCACGTCATAGGAGAATAGCGATTCGACCAGCGGCTTGTGGCTGGGCAGCGTCAGCAGCAGGCGGCGCGGCGGCCATGGAATGTGGAGAAAGAAGCCGATCCGGTTGGCACAACGGCGCGCGCGAAGCTCGCGGCCGAGCGGAATCAGGTGGTAATCGTGCACCCAGACGATATCGCCTCCGCCGATCAGCGGGCGCAGCGTGTCGGCGAAGCGGGCGTTCACCCGGGCATAGCCGCCCGCGAAGCTGCGCTCATATTCCGCCAGGTCGATCCGATAGTGGAAGAGCGGCCACAAGGTGCGGTTGGCGTAGCCGTTATAATATTCCTCGGTGTCCTGCGGCTCGAGGTCGATCGTCGCGGTCGTGACGCCTTCGTTGCACCGATAGTCGATCTCGCCGGTGAAGGTCTCGACTTCCTCGCCCGACCAGCCGAACCAGATGCCGTCGCTCTCGCGCAGCGCGGCGGCGAGCGCGACTGCGAGCCCCCCTTGGTTGGCGTTGCCGCCGCCCGGTGGCGACACGCGATTGGACACCACGATCAATCGGCTCATCGGATCGAACTCCACGGCTTGCTTAGCAGCACCGCGCAGTTGATCATGCCGACAAGCGAATAGGTTTGCGGGTAATTGCCCCAGAGCTCGCCAGTCTGGGGATCGATATCCTCGGAAAGAAGCCCCGCGGCGGTCCGCCGGCCCAGCATCTCCTCGAACAACGCGCGCGCGTCCGCGATCCGGCCGGTCGCGTGCAGCGCCTCGATCAGCCAGAAAGTGCAGACGTTGAACGCGGTCTCGGGCAGGCCGAAATCGTCTTCGGTGGCGTAGCGCAGCATGTGACTGCCGCGGCGAAGGCCTTCCTCCACCGCCATCAGGGTGCCGCGGAAGCGCGGATCATCGGGGGGGAGGAAGCGCAGGTCGAGCAGCTGGATCAGGCTGGCGTCCAGATCGTCGCCGCCGAAGGTGGCGGACATGCGCGATGTATGCTCGCACCACGCAGCCTGCTCGATAGTGGTGCGGATATGATCGGCGCGGCGCTGCCAGAAGGCGGCGCGATCGGCCAGGCCCAGCCGGGCCCCGGCGTTGGCGAGCCGGTCGCACGCAGCCCAGCACATCGCCACCGAATAGGTATGGACATGGCTCTTGGTGCGCAGCTCCCACAGTCCGGCATCGGGCTTGTCATGGACCTCCCAGGCGCGCTCGCCGATCGCCTGCAGCGCCTCGAAGTCGGCGATGCCGCCCATGCGGAACAGCCGCTGATCGAAGAAGCTCTGCGTGTTCGACAGGACGATCTGGCCATAGGCGTCGTGCTGGACTTGGTCGTAAGCCTGGTTGCCGACGCGAACCGGCCCCATTCCGCGATACCCGCTAAGCCCCGGCGCGATCCGTTCCTCGATCCGCGCCTCGCCGCCGACGCCGTAGAGCGGCTGAATGTGTCCGCCCCTGGCATTGTCGACGATGTTGCGGAGATATTCCAGATAGCTCTCCAACACGTCGAGCGCGCCCAGGCGGTTGAGCGCCTGGACGGTGTAATAGGCGTCGCGAATCCAGCAGTAGCGATAGTCCCAGTTGCGCTGCGACCCGGCATGTTCGGGAATCGACGTGGTTAGCGCGGCGACGATCGCGCCGGTCTCCTCGTGCTGGCAGAGCTTGAGCGTGATCGCGCTCCGGATCACGGCCTCCTGCCATTCGAGCGGCGTGGCAAGCCCGCGCACCCATTCGCGCCATTCCTGCGCGGTGCGGTCGAGCATCGTCTCGAGCGCGACGCGGATATCCTCGGCGAAGCTCTCGTCGGGGCCGAGGAAGAAGTGCAGGTCGCGTTCGACGCGGAACAGCCGCTCGTCCTCGATCCAGCCGATCGGCGCGTCCGTGCTGAGCCTGAGCACCACGTCCGCGAGTAGATAGCGGATATGATTGGAGCCGCGCGTCGTCGCGGCATCGGCGGAGCCCCAGTCGCGCGCGGGACGCAGGCGGATGCGGATCCGCGGCGAACCCGCGACGGGGCGCACGATGCGCGCGAACGCAACCGGGCGATACATGCGCCCCGTGCGGCGGAAGCGCGGACAGAAGTCGGTCACTTCGATTGCGTTTCCCGCCGCGTCGATGTGCCGCGTTACGAGCACCGCAGTGTTGCGCAGATAGTGCTGCTCGGTGCGCGCGCAGTCCTCGAGGTCGATTTCCCAGAAGCCGCGCGCGCCTTCGCCTGAACGAGGAGCCGGATCGAGCAGCGAGGAGAAGGCGGGATCGCCATCGACGCGTGGGACGCAGCCCCAGACGAACCGGCCGTTGCGGTCTACCAGCGCCGATACCTGGCAATTGCCGATCGGCCAGAGATCGAGCGTCGCGGTCACGAGATCGCCTGCGCGAGCCAGGCGCGCACCGCGGCCGGATTTTCGAGCAGATAGCGCGCGGCAGTCACGCGCGGCGCGCCGACGAAGATCCCCGCGCCTCCCAGTTCGGCGGCGGCGGCAAAGCCGTCCTCGTCGGTACGGTCGTCGCCGATGAACAGGGGCGCGGTGCCCCTCATCGGCGCGAGGCGCATCATCCGCCGCACCGCCAGTCCCTTGTCACCGCCGCGCACGCGCAGCTCGATCATCATCTTGCCGCCCTGGAGATCGAGATCGAGGTCGTGTGCGACGTGCCAGGCGAGCTTGACTGCTTCCTCCTCGGCGTCGGGACAGAGCCGGTAGTGCAGCGCGACTCCGTAGCTCTTCTCCTCGAGCAGCGCGCCGGCGAAGCGATCGGCGAAGGGGCGAAGCCGCTCAGCCGCGGTGTCGAGCTCCGCGGGGCGGTGCGGCTGCGCAGAAATACCTTGCCACCGATGTTCACATCCATGACTGCCGGAGAGCGCGACTTCGCGCGCGACCGGCCCCAGCATCGCATCGAGCTGCGCGATCGAGCGGCCGCTGACCACCGCCAGCCGTCCGCCGAGCCGCACGTTAAGCCGGGCGAGCAAGTTGCGCAGATCCTCGTCGGCGACCACGTCGTCGGGTCGGTCGGCGAGATCGACCAACGTCCCGTCGAAATCGAGAAACAGGCTCGCGCCGCTGAGCAGCGAGGCGGGCGGGTATACGAGTTCGGTTCGGCCGATCGAGATGTGTCGCCCCTACTTCTGATGAATGGGCGAACGTGATCGCCGCGCCCGCGCCCTTCTAGGGAACGGGCGGGTGGCGATCGGGTTCCCTTGCGTCGGGCAGGAATGCGCGCGACAGTCCGTGATACAGCCGCTCGCGGCAGACGAGCGCGCTGACGGCATCCGCTATCAATGCCGTGGCGAAGAGGGGCAGATCAGGCCGCGGCTCGCGGTCGTTTCGCTGATGATGATCACCGCGGTCAGCGGCGCGCGCACCGCGCCGACGAAATATGCGGCCATGCCGAGCACGACGTGCCCGGGGGCGCATCGAAGAGTGGCGAAAGGAGGTTGCCGATTCCCGCCCCGGCGGCAAGCGATGGCGCGAAAATGCCGCCGGGCGTGCCGCTCAACGTCGTGGCGAGCGTGGTCATCAGCTTGGCCGGGCCGAACCAGAGCGAGGCGCCATGGCCCTCGACCAGCTCGCGTGTAGTCGCGTAGCCCGTGCCCCAAGTCGTGCCGGTGAGGACGCCGAGAACGGCCACCACCGCGCCGCAGCCGAGAGCGAGCAGCACCGGCCGACTGCGCGTCGCAGCGACGATGCGGTGCCGCGAACGCCCGAAACCGAGCACGGCGCGCGCGAAAAGACCCCCGGATAGCCCGCCGACCACCGCCAGCGCAGGCACGACCAGCAGCATCGAGGCGAGCGGCAACGTCTGCCGCATCGCGCCGAAATAGACATAGTCGCCTGCAACGCCGAGGCTGACGAACCCAGCGATCATCACCGCGGCCATCACCAGCACCGCGACGCGTTGCTCATAGGCCGAAGCGAGCTCCTCGATCGCGAAGGCCACTCCGGCCAGCGGCGTGTTGAACGCCGCCGAGACGCCCGCGGCGCCCCCGGCGATATAGACGCCCGCGGTCAGCGGTACGCGGAAGAATCGGTGGACCGCGATCATAATCGCCGCACTGATCTGTACCGTAGGCCCTTCGCGGCCCACCGATCCGCCGCCGAGCAGCATCGCGAGCGTGAGCCCGAACTTTGCCGCCGCGGTGCGCAGCGATACCAGCGGGCGCACGGGCGTCGATTCGGGATCGCGCGCGGCGGCGATAACTTGCGGAATGCCCGATCCGCGGGCCGGCGCGAACCAACGCCTGGTAACCCACGCCGTACCCGCGAAGACCAGTGGCGTAAGCAGCAGTGGCGCATAGGGCCAACGATCCACTATCGAGGTGAATGTCGCTTGCATCCGGTCGCCGAGCATCGCGAAGAGCAATGCGATGAGGCCGAGCAGCACTGCGCCGAGTCCGGTCGCGATCCGCCGCCTCGCAGTCGAGAGGACGCCTTCGGCGCTGTCGGGCAGCCACCGGTCGATGAGTACGCGAAGATCGGACGGGCGCATCGTACGCCTGTGACCCATTCCGCGCGGAGTCTCCACCCCGCCGAACCAAAATTGCTGGCCTTTTGGTGGAGTTGGACGCGGGGCGGCGTTAACAAAGACCGAACAGGCAATCGAGGGGCCCATTGACGTTGAACACTGCCGACTCCGCTTCTGTCGCGCGCTGGCGCCGCAACATGCCGTATCTGTGGTGGCGGAGCGCGATCGTCGGAAGCGTCGATCACGCGGCCGTGATGAAGCGGATTTGCGAGGATAGCGGCTGGGCGCCACGCTACGCCTTCATGACGATGATGTCGGCTGGGATCGCGGTCCTGGGGCTGCTGCTCTCCTCCCCAGCCGTGGTGATCGGTGCGATGCTGATCTCGCCGCTGATGGGGCCAATTCTCGGGCTCGGCTTCAGCCTGGCACTGTTCGACTTCACCGAGATGCGGCGGTCGCTCGCCGCGCTCGCCGTGGGTTCGGCGCTCGCGGTGGGATTCACGGCGCTGATCGTCCTCGCGTCGCCGCTGCAGGCCGCGACCGAGGAGATCATCGCACGCACGCGCCCCAATTTGTTCGATCTCGGCGTCGCGCTGTTCGCGGCGCTGGCCGGCACTTTCGCGATCATCCGGGGGCGCGGCGAGACGATCGTGGGAGTGGCGATCGCGACTGCGTTGATGCCACCGCTCGCTGTGGTCGGCTATGGCCTCGCCACCTGGAACATACCGGTGCTCGGGGGCAGCCTCGCCTTGTTCGCGACCAATTTCGTAACGATTGCGTTGGCCGCGACGGTGATGGCGCGCTTCTATGGATTCGGCCATTTCCTTTCGAGCCAGCAGACTTGGACGCAGACGCTCCTTCTCCTGCTTGTCTTCGGCGCCATGGCGATCCCGCTTGGCTTGTCGCTGCACCACATCGCTTATGAGGCGCTGACGATGACGCGCGTGCGATCGGCGATCGGCGAGCGCTTCGGCAACGACGCGCGGATCACGCAGCTCAATATTGATTTCGATGCCAGACCGGTCGCGGTGCGCGCGGTGGTGATCACGCCGCGGGGCAGGATGCAACAACCCGATGCACTCCGCGTGCAGCTCGAACGGGACATCGGCACCAAGGTCGCGCTGCGGCTCGACCAGGTTCTGCTCGAGCCCGGCGCCGGGGCACTCGACGCGCAGCGCGAGGAGATGCGGCAAGTCAGCGACTCGGCGCGCGCAGAGATCGAGCGTGCCAGCGAGATTTCCCGGCTGGTCGCGCTGGCGGCGGGAATCGCGGCGGACGGCGTGACGGTCGACCGCGACCATCATCGCGCGACTGCGCCCGCCGCGCCGCTGCCCGGCGCAACACTCGCTACCTACCGCGCGCTGGAGATGCGTCTGCAAGCCGAAGCGGAAGGCTGGGAGATCGCCATCGTACCGCCGCGCGCCGCGTTGCCGGAGATCCGCTTCGCCGATGGCGCCGATGCGCTGGATTCCGCTGCGCGCGAGGCTGTGGCGACATCGGCCTGGGCCGCGCAGCGTTGGAACCTCCTGGCGCTCGGTGTTCCGGGCTTGCCGGAGACTGTGCCCGAGAAACCGGGACTCACGACGCGGCGAGCGCTGGCCGTCGCCGCGGTGCTGCGCGAGGCGGGCATCGAAGCGCGACCGGCGCCACTAGCGGGACAGGCCTTCACGCTAAACGAGGCGGCGCAATGATCGGCGGCATCGTGCTCACGCCTTTCGACGGAGCGGCAATCCTGATCGTGCTCGCCGCGGTGCTCGGTTATTTCAATCATCGCTTCCTCAAGCTGCCCCAGTCGGTCGGGCTTACGATGATGGGAGCACTCGCATCGCTCATTGTCGTGGGGCTGGATCGAGTGCTGCCGGGCAGCACGCTCGGTACGAATATCGCGGGATTCATCGCAGGCATCGACTTTCACGAAACGCTGATGAACGGCATGCTTTCGTTCCTGCTCTTCGCCGGAGCGTTGCACGTCGACTGGCGCGAGATGCAGCGCGGGCGCTGGCCGATCCTCGTGCTCAGCACCATCGGCGTGCTGTTCTCGACCGCTCTAGTCGGGGCGGGGTTCTTCTTTCTTTCGGGACTGCTCGGTTTCGGCCTGCCGCTGATCTGGTGCTTCGTCTTCGGCGCGCTGATCAGCCCGACTGACCCGGTTTCGGTGATGGGCATCCTCAGGCGCGCCGACGTCACTCCCACACTCGAGGCGACGGTCGCTGGCGAAAGCCTGTTCAACGACGGCGTAGGCGTGGTGGTGTTCGTGATCCTGCTCTCCTCGGCGCTGTCCGGTGCGCAATTCTCGCTGCCCCACGCCGCCCACATGTTCCTCATCGAAGCGGGCGGGGGCGTGCTGCTCGGGCTCGGCATCGGCTGGATCGGCTTCCGCGCGATGCGGTCGATCGACGAGTACAAGACCGAGGTGCTGATCAGCCTTGCTGTGGTAATGGGCGGCTATGCGATTGCGCACGGGGTCCATGTCAGCGGGCCGGTTGCGATGGCGGTTGCCGGACTGGTGATCGGCAACGCCGGGGTGGCGTATGCGATGAGCGACGTGACGCGGGATTATGTCCTCAAATTTTGGGCGCTGATCGACGACATCCTCAACGCCGTGCTGTTCCTGCTGATCGGGCTCGAAGTGGTGACGATCCCCGCCGATCCGCGGCTGCTGGTGATCGGCGCGCTGGCGATTCCGCTGGTGATAGCAGCGCGCGCCATTTCGGTGCTGTTGCCGCTCGCCGGGATGCGCCCGCTGCTCGATCTGGGACGGTTGGCTCCGGTGACGCTGATCTGGGGCGGGCTGCGCGGCGGGATATCGGTCGCTTTGGCGCTCGGCTTGCCAGAAGGTCCGGCGCGTTCGGTGGCGCTCGCGGCAACCTACATCGTCGTGCTCTTCGCGGTCATCGTGCAGGGTGGAACGATCGAGCGCGCGCTTCATCGGGTGAGAAGGCGCGAGGCAGCTTCCGGGTGAGCGATGCCGCCCAGAGCGCCCTGATACTGGGCGTTACGCTCGCGCTGTTCGTCTCCGAGCGCGTACGCCATGACTTGGTGGCACTCGCAGCGCTCTTCGCCTGTCTGGCGCTGGGGCTGGTGGCGCCTGGACAGGCGCTGCGCGGGTTCGCCGATCCGGCGGTGATCGCGGTCGCCGCGATCCTCGTCGTCGGTCGGGCGGTCGAGCTGTCGGGCGCGGCTTCGGCGATCGCCCGGAGCGCCATCCCGAAGCGCGCGCCCTTCAGCGCCCGCCTCGCCGCGCTGCTCGCAAGCGGCGCTCTGCTCTCGGCCTTCATGAACAACATTGCCGCGCTGGTGATCACCATGCCAGTAGCCGCCGAGATCGCACGCGGCGCGCGCAAGCCGCCCGCCGCCACGCTGATGCCACTCGCCTTCGCGACGATTCTGGGCGGGATGACGACGCTGATCGGGACCCCGGCCAATCTGATCCTGTCCTCGGTGCGCGAAGACGAGCTCGGCGTGCCCTTCGGTTTCTTTGCCATGACGCCCGTGGGAATCGCGGTAGCGGTGGCGGGGCTAGCCTATCTCGCGCTGCTAGGGTGGCGGCTGCTGCCGATCCGGCAAACGGCCGAACGGGCGACGCGCCCGCCCTGGCGAGTCTACGAACTCGCGCTGCCTGCGGCTCTCGCGGGCCAGTCGCTCTCGACAGTCAAGGCGGAATTGAGGGAAGCGAAGGCCCGCTTGCTGGCGATCCATCGCGGCGAGGCCCGACTCGCGGTCGGCCCCGGTCTCGTGCTGGCCGCTGGCGATCGGCTGCTCCTCGTATCGCGCGACAATCAGTGGGCCATCGCCGACCGCACGGGATTCGAGCCGCTGCCCGCAGCGAGCGCGGACCGGCAACAAGTCACCGCGCGTGTCGTGGTTGCTCATGGCTCGCTTCTGATCGGCGAAGGACATGATGCCGTCGCGACGCATAGCGGCGGTACGCTCGCGGTGGTCGCCGTCGGCCCACGCGCGGCGAGGCAGCGAATTCCGCTGGGTCGCATGCGGATCGAGGCCGGCGACCAGCTATTCCTGCGCGGGCGCGCGACCGATCTCGCGCCGTTCCTCACGCGCGCGCGCCTGCTCGAGATCGATCGCGTCGATCCCGTGCCAGTCGCGCCGGGCAGAGCGATCGCGGTCTTAAGCGTCTTTGCCGCAGCCGTCACAGGCGTCGTCCTCGGCGGAATATCGCCAGCGATCGCGTTTCTCGGCGCCGCGGGCCTGCTCGCGGCTGCCCGGATGATCCCGGCGGATGAGATATATCGCTCGATCGACTGGAGCGTGGTCGTCCTGCTCGCCGCGATGATCCCAGTGGGCCAGAGTTTCGAGACCAGCGGCGCCGCCGATCTCGCCGCTTCCGCAATCGGTGGCGCGCTTGCCGGGATGCCGTTGTTTGTCGTGCTCGCAGCGCTATGCGCACTCACGCTGTTGCTCTCGATTTTCCTCAACAACATCGCGACTGCGATCATCATGGGGCCGTTGGCGATCGACGCGGCGCATCTCCTCGGCGTTCCCGCCGATGCCGTGCTGCTTGCCGTGCTGGTCGGAGCCTCGTCGGATTTCCTCACGCCGATTGGGCATCAGAACAATCTGCTGGTGATGGGGCCGGGCGGCTATCGCTTCACCGATTACGCGCGAATGGGCGCGTTGCTCGTCGTCGTCGTGGTGGCGACCGCCTCAGGCGTCCTCGCCTGGCGCTACGGCTAGGCTAGCGCAGCGGTGCAGCGCGCATGTCGTCCTCGAGCCGGAGCCGCTCGTGCGCCAGCGCCGCCTGGGCGATGATCGTCGATAGCAGCACACGTCGGTCAGCCCGCACCGGATCGCGCCCGTCCTCACGCGCGACGCCGAGCACTGCGAGCATGCCGAGTGAGGTCTTGAGCGGATGGAACTGCCAGTTCGCGGCCGAGACCATCGCGGTGCCCGAGCCCGCCTCCTCGCCGTGCGACCAACACCAGTCGAGCGCGGCCTGATCGATCGGGCCGAGCGCATTCGCCGGAGGCACCGCAGCAGCCATCACCAGCGCACCATCGACTTCGCGAAACATGATTGCCTGTAGATCGAGCAGCGCGTGGACATGCTCGCACAGGGTCGCCGCGGTTGTCTCCCAATCCGAGTCTCGCGTCAGCCGCTGCGCGAGAGCGGCGAGGCTCGCATTCTCGCGCGCGCTCCGGTCGCTGAGCAGGAGCCGCCCCCGCATCCGGTCGGTGACAATGCTCGTATAGGCGGCCGCCGCGAAGAATACCACCGACATCACCCAATTCTGCGGCGTGCGCAGATCGAAGCTCAAGGCGGGCGCGAGCAGGAAATAATTATACGCGAAGACCGACAGCGCGGCGGCGAGCAATGCCGGCCGCAGGCCGAGCCGGGCCGCGACGCCGATCACCGGGAACAGGAATATGAGGTCCAGCGAACGGGTGCTGGCAACCAGCCGAAGCGCCTCGGCCAGCGCCAGCGTCACCAAGACCGACAGCACGGCCAGCGCATAGTCGCGAATTGCGAACGCAGGCGCGCGCGAGGGACGCGGCGTCGCAGGCTGGGACAAACTGCTATCGATGGCAATCTGGTGGAGCGTGATATCGGCCATTTGCCGCATGACCGCATCGGCGAGCGTCGCGCGCCACGACACGCGCTCGGCCGCGCAATCACGGGCGATCGCGAGATGCGTAGCAGGCGAGTTCCTGAGATGTTCGACGATCCCGTCGAGCAGCGTCGCCGCGGGCACCGTGGCGATCGTCCCGCCGGTCTTGGCTGCGAGCGCCAGCGCGTCCGCCACCGCCCCATCTCCGCGCTTGGCATCGTCGGCCGTTTCGATGAAGATCGCTTCCCACGGCAAGCCGAGTGCCCGCGCCAGCCGCGAGCCGGCGACCACCATCGTTTCGGCGGCTGCCCCTTCCGTGATGATTGCAGTGAGCCTGCCAGGTGTTTCAGGCTCATGTGCCATGACGGAGCCCTTATCGCGAATGATCCCAGTTTCAAACAGACGGGGCTGCCTCGGTCGAAGGCGCGCGTGTCGATGCCAGGAGTCGGAAGCGCGCACCTGAGAGGCCAACGAGGAGTGCCGGCTGGTAAATTCAGTGGCACGCAACGTTAGTAAGAGAAGCGTCACGAAGGCCCGATCTGGAATAGGCGATTGGTATAAGTCATAGGACTGGCGTTAGCGCAGCCAGGCACGCAAATTCGGTTGACATATTGGTAAAACAACTCAAACCTCCCCTCAAAACAGACTGACAGGGAGGAAGTATGAAACGGATTCAAGGTGCACCCTGCGTCGGCAAGATGCGACTCGCGGCGGTGCTGCTGAGCGGCACGGCCCTCGCGGTGGTGGCGAACCCGGCACATGCGCAGGACACGGTTGCCCAGACTCCGGCAGCGGACGGCGACGAATCGCAAAACGAAATAGTCGTAACCGGCATCCGCAGCTCGCTGGCGAGCGCGCTCAACGAGAAGCGCGCCTCCGACAACCTCGTCGAAGTCATCCAGGCCGAGGATATCGGCAAGCTCCCCGACCAGAACCTCGCCGAGGTGCTGGAAAACGTCACGGGCGTGCAGATCACGCGCCAGGCCGGCGTCGGCAACGCCGTGCAGATCCGCGGCACCGACGCGAACCGGACCGAGATCAACGGCGTGTCGACGGTGGGCTCGGGCGCCGGCCGCTCGGGCATCAGCTTCGAGGATCTTCCCGCCGCGCTGATCGCCTCGGTCGAAGTGATCAAGGTGCCAACCGCCAAGACGATCGAAGGCTCGGTCGGCGGCACGATCAACCTACGGACGATCCGCCCGCTCGACCTCAAGGAGCCGCTCATCGCGTTCCGCGGGCAATTCGAGAACAGCGACCTCTCGCGATCGACCTTGCCGCGACTCTCGGCGACCGTGGGCAGCCGCTGGGATACGGGCATCGGCGAGCTCGGACTCGTAGTGAGCGGTAGCTATGCCCGCCAGGACGTCGCCAATTTTGCGCCCCGTGTCGATCGCGACGCCGTCGTCCTGCCAAGATCAGGCCCCAGCGCGCAGGCATTTCCGTTCCTGCGCATCCAGTTCTTCCAGCAGGGGCTCGACAATTACGAATATGAAACGTGGAACGGCACCGGCGCGCTCGAGTGGAAGCCGAGCGACGACCTGCGGCTCTATTTCGATGCGACGATCAACAACCAGCAGCGCTCGCAGGAGAGCCACCGCATCCAGATTTCCGGCACCGCGACCCAATCGGTGATCGATGCGACCAATAACAAGGCTTTCGAGACCGTCGATTTCGGCACGCTCGAGGGCCCGAACGGCCCGATCAACCTCGGCACCGTCCAGGCCGCGGTCGCCGGCACCGTCGGCGTCGGCGGCTCCACCGGCACCGTGATCGATCCGAACATGCGCACTTCGAGCGACACCGGCGCGCGCGTTACGCACAGCCGCGTGTTCGACTTCGGCTACGAATGGCAGCTGAGCGATCGGCTCAAGCTGCGCTCGGAAATCTCGCTATCGACCTCCAGGTCGAAATTCCCCAACTTCTCGACGACGATGGATTTCATCAATCCGCGGGGGCCGCAGCCGGTCATCGGCAAGAGCATCGACAATGGCGTGCCGATCGAATTCGATCTGCGCGGCGGCACGTTGCAGTTCGGCATCGACCAGTCCAGCCCGTTCGCGCCGACCTCGGCCGAGCTGCTCGACCCGGCCAATTATCAGCTCCAGCAAGTGGCCCAAGGCGGGAACACGACCGACAATCAGGAAAGGGCGGCGCGCGCCGATCTTTCCTATGACTTCTCGAACGTCGTGCCGTTCATCACCTCGCTTGACGCGGGCTATCGCTGGAACCGCACCTCCGCGGTGAACAACGTCTTCTCGAACAATGTCAGCCTGACCAACACCACCACGTCGTGGAACCGGCCCTCGGGCGACCTGTTCTCGGACGTCCTGATCGCAGGGCCGAACAACTTCAACGGCGCCGATGGACGCCGGCTCTACTTCAGCGATTTCCTCCTGATCGACGGAGCCCGCTCCTTCGACGACCCTACGGGCGTGCTCAACGCGCTCAATTCGGCAATTGCGGCAAGCAATGCGGCGAGGACCCAAGGCCCGGCCGTCCCGTTGCTGACCACGCCCACCGAATCCTTCGCCGGCTTTTTCAGTATCCGCGAGACGACGCACGCGGCCTATTTCCAGGCGAACCTGGAAGGCGATATCGGCGGCATGCACCTGCGCGGCAACGCCGGCGTGCGCTGGCTGAACACCGAGCTCGCCTCGGTCGGCAACAACATCGCCAACGGCACGGTGACGGGACAGACCGTCACCAAAAGCTCGTACAAATTCTGGCTGCCGCGCGTGAGCCTCGTGCTCGAGCCGGCCAACAAGTTCCTCGTCCGCGCCGGCGTCGCCCGCGACATCCGCCGGCCCAATTTCGACACGCTCTCCACGTCGTTTTCGTTCGGCACCGGCGCGAACACGCCGGTCGCGGTGGGCAATCCGGCGCTGGTCCCTGAGGCAGTGTGGTCGTTCGACCTTTCGGGTGAATATTATTTCGCGCCGTCGAGCCTGGTGAGCATCGGCTTCTTCCACAAGTCGCGTACCAATTTGTTCGCGCAGCGGCAGGAGGATCCGGCGCCCAATCTGGACGCGAACGGAAACCTCAACATCGACATCACCCCGCCGTGCGAGCAGGGCGGCATCTACAATCCGGTCGCCAACCGCAACATCAACAACCCGACCCAAGGCGTGGGCATCTGCGTGCCCTTGCTCTCGACGTTCAATGTGCCGGGCACGACGACGCAGACCGGCATCGAAGTCGCGTTCCAGCACGACCTCTCGGCCTATGAGAACGTGCTCGGCTTCGCCTCAGGCTTCGGCTTCATCGGCAACTTCACCTATCAGAAGACCGGCGGATCGGCGCACGAATATCGCGCGGCCGACGGACCCCGCAACGTGTTCACGATGCTGGGCCATCCCAATTCGCAGGACCTCATCACACTGACGAACCTGTCGAAATTCTCGTACAACGCCACCCTGTTCTATGACAAATACGGACTGAACGCGCGGGCGCGCTACACGTGGCGTTCGAGCTTCGTCTCGAACGATCCGTTCTTCTTCGGTCTGCCGCTGATCAACGGCGCGCGCGGGCAATTGAACGCCAGCATCAACTACGACATCACCCGGAACGTCAATATCGGCGTGGAGGGCATCAACCTGCTCCGCGAGGACCAGAACCAGTATTGCGTCAACAACAAGGCGCTCCTCTGCTTCCAGGGGCTCACCGACCGCCGGATCACCGCGGGGGTCAGTCTCAAATTCTAGCCCCCCGGCCCCGGGACCGGGACGGCTTCGCGCCGCGCCCGGTTCCGGTTGGGGTCGGCGTCGCGAGGCGTATATTTATTGCATACCAGAAATACATACCACCTTGCATGACCACCATCGGGGCGATAGCGAGGAGGAAGACCGGGCGTATCCGGCGCGGAGGAGACAGAACATGCTGGGAGGGCTGGGCGCGGTTGCGATTCTGATCGGCGTGGCGGCGCCGGCCCATGCAGCCGATTTCCTCGTCACCAACCCGGCCGAATATTCGGCGGCGGTGAAGCACGCGCATCCGGGCGACACGATCGTTCTGCGCGACGGCGAATGGCGCGATTTCCAGATCCTGTTCACCGGCACCGGCACCGCCGACAAGCCGATCCGGCTGACCGCGCAAAGCAAAGGCGGCGTGATCCTCACCGGCCAATCGAACCTGCGCATCGGCGGCGACTATCTCGAGGTCTCGGGGCTCGTCTTTCGCGACGGCTGGTCGCCGACCGACCATGTCATCGCGTTCCGCAAGGACTCGAAGACCTATGCACGTCATGCGCGGCTGACCGAAGTGGTGATCGACCGCTTCACCAAGCCCGACCGCCGCGCCGAAGATATCTGGGTGGCGATCTTCGGGCAGGACAATCGCGTCGATCATTCGCATTTCGAAGGCAAGGCCAATGCCGGGGTCACGCTCGCAGTGATCCGCGACAAGGGGCATCCCGAAGAGAACCGCGCGCGGATCGACCATAATTATTTCGGGCCGCGCCCGCCGCTCGGCTCGAACGGCGGCGAGACGATCCGCATCGGCACCAGCGACGAATCGCTTTCGGACTCGCGCACGATCATCGAGCGCAACATCTTCGATCGCTGCGACGGCGAGGTCGAGATCGTCTCGATCAAGTCCGGCCACAACGTCCTGCGGGAGAATCTCGTGCTCCAGTCGCAGGGTTCATTCGTGCTCCGCCACGGCAACGGCAATCTGGTCGAGCGCAACGTGTTCCTGGGTGGCAACAAGCCCGACACCGGCGGCGTGCGGGTGATCAACCGCGATCAGATCGTCCGCTTCAACTATTTCCAGGACCTGGCGGGCAAGGACTTCAAGAGCGCGCTCACCGTGATGAACGGCGTGCCCAATTCGGTGATCAACCGCTACCATCAGGTGAACAACGCGGCGATCGAGCACAACAGCTTCGTCCATGTCGCGCGGATCACGTTTGCGGCGGGCGCCGATGCCGAGCGCAGCGCGCCGCCGATCGCCAGCCGCTTCGCCGACAATCTGGTACTCGGTGCCGAGGGCAAGAGCCCAATCGTCGCCGAGGGCGACGCCTCGGGGATCGCGCAGAGCGGCAACGTCCTGTCGGCGAAGCTGGTCGAGGCGCCCAACGGGCTGCTCTACCCCGAAGGGTCCGACGCCGGCGCGCCGCGCGACCTCAAGCCGGTGACGCGCGCCGAAGTGGGCGTCGCCTGGTACAAGCGCGCGAGCGCGGTCGCGCCGCGCAGCATCGCGGTTCCGCCCGGCCAGGGCCTTGCCGACGCGATCGCACATTCGGGCGAAGGCGACACGATCGCGCTCGCCACCGGCCGCTACGACGTGGCGGGCGCGATCCCGGTCTCGCACCGCCTCGCCATTCGCGGCGCGGGGCGCGACAAGACGCGGATCGTGTTCACCGGGCCCGCCTTGCTCGACGTGACCGCGGGCGCGGGCGCTTCGCTTCAGGCGCTGGCGATCGAGGCGCATCCGGCCGGCGCCGGGGCTGTCGTGCGGATCGAACCGACCGCGCGCGCCAACTACTCGCTGTCGATGACCGACGTTTCGGTCGACGGCTCGCACGCCGCCGCGGGGCTCGACGTCGTCGCGACTGCGCCGGGCACTTTCGCCGACCGGATCGAGATCCGCCGCAGCAGCTTCGCCGCGATCCCCGGCACCGTGGTCGCCGCGACTGCCGAGCAGGGCAGCAGCGGCTGGTATCCGGTCGAGAACCTCGTCATCGCGGACAGCGATTTCGCGAAGGTGGGGATGGTCGCCGACCTGCTCCGCCGCGGCACCGATGAGAGCACCTTCGGCCCCTACTTCACGCTCGAGAACTCGACTGTCGCGGCGAGCGGCGTACAGGCAGGCGCTTCGGTGCGTCTCTCGGGCGTGCAATGGACGACCATTGCCGGCAACAGCTTCGCGGCTTCGGCGCCGATCGAAGTGACACATAGCGTCGGCACGCCGCACACGCGGATCACCGGCAATGCGTTCGCGCAGACTCCCGACCCGGTGATCCGCGAGCTGACTTATCGCGGGCCGCCACGCGCCGAGATTTCGGGAAATCGTTCGGGATCATGATGCGTGGTCTCGCCTTCGCTGCCGCACTCGCGCCCGCCGCCCCGGCTTATGCGCAGGACGGCGCGCCGGCGCTGGGCAGCGCGGCGCAATTCCAGGAACTCGCGCGCGAGGGGCAGCGCTATCCGCTGTTCGCGGCGGAGATCGCGCGGATGCGCGCCGAAGTCGACGCGGCGATCCGCGCGGGAGTGAATGTCCCGGTGCCGAGGGATCCGGGCGGCGGCTTCACCCACGAGCAGCACAAACGCAACTACCGCACAATCTATGGCGCGGGGCTGATATACCGGATCACCGGCGAGAAGCGCTACGCCGAGCATGTCCGTGCGCTGCTGCTAGCTTACGCCAAGCTCTATCCAACGCTGGGGCCGCACCCGGCGCACGCCAATCAGACCGCAGGGCGGCTGTTCTGGCAGAGCCTCAACGATAGCGTGTTCCTCGTCCATGCGATCCAGGGCTATGACGCGGCGCGCGACGCGTTCAGCGTCGCAGATCGCAAGACGATCGAGGACGGCGCGCTGCGGCCGATGGCGCGCTTCCTGTCCGAAGGCTCGCCGGAGGTCTTCAACCGCATCCACAATCACGCCACCTGGGCGTGCGCCGCGGTCGGGATGACCGGCTATGTGCTCGGCGACCAGGACCTGGTCGAGAAGGCGCTGCTCGGGCTCGACAAGAGCGGCAAATCGGGATTTCTGCGCCAGCTCGACCTGCTCTTCTCGCCCGACGGCTATTATGCCGAGGGTCCCTATTATCAGCGCTACGCGCTCCAGCCCTTCGTACTCTTCGCCGCGGCGATCGAAGCCAACGATCCCGGTAGGAAGATCTTCGAATATCGCAACGGCGTCATTCTAAAGGCGGTGCGGACGACGATCCAGCTCACCTATCAGGGCTATTTCTTCCCGATCAACGACGCGATGCCCGACAAAAGCCTGCGCACCGAGGAGCTCTATCAAGGAGTCGCGATCGCTTACGCCGCGACGCGCGATCCGGGACTGCTGGGCATCGCTGAATGGCAGGGCCGCACCGTGCTGAGCCCCGGCGGGCTGATGGTCGCGCGCGATCTCGCCGCGGGCAAGGCGCGGCCCTTCCCCTTCGCCTCGGCGCTGTTCCGCGACGGGCCCGAGGGCAAGGACGGCGCGCTCGCGGTGCTGCGCTCGGGACCGCAGGCGGACGCGACCGTGCTCGTCGCCAAGAACACCCAGCAGGGCATGGGCCACGGCCATTTCGACAAGCTCAACTGGCTGCTGTACGACAACGGCAATGCGGTCGTGACCGACTACGGCGCCGCCCGCTTCCTCAACATCGAGGCGAAGGACGGCGGGCGCTATCTCGCCGAGAACGACAGCTGGGCGCAGCAGACGGTGGCGCACAACACGCTAGTGGTGGACGAGACCAGCCATTTCCGCGCCGAGGAAAAGCCGGCGGACAGGACGGCGCCGGTGCAGCTCGCCTTTCACGGCGAGGGCGACACCCAATGGTCGATCGCCGAGATGAAGGACGCGTATCCGGACGTCTCCTTCCGCCGTGCGCTGGTGACGATCGAGGTCAAGGGGCTCGCCGCGCCGCTGGTGCTCGACGTGCTGCGCGCCGAGGGGGACACGCCGCACCGCTACGACCTGCCGCTCCACTTCAACGGGCAGATAATCGACGCCGGCTTCCCGCTCAAACCCTACGCGGCGGAGCGGCCGGTGCTCGGCAAGGCGTTCGGCTACCAGCATATCTGGATCGATGCGACCGGCACACCGACCGACGACAACGGCCGCTTCACCTGGATGACCGGCGACCGCTTCTACAGCTACCGGATGCTGCCGCCCCCCGGCGCGACGGTGCTGATCGGCGAGAGCGGCGCCAACGATCCGCGCTTCAATTTGCGCCGCGAGCCGATGCTCATCCAGCGCGTCGATGGCGCGAAGCAGGTCACCTTCGTCGGGCTGCTCGAGCCGCACGGGCGCTACGACGCGTCCGCCGAAACCACCACGGGAAGTACCTCCCGGGTCGCGAAGCTCGTGCGCCGCCGCATCGACGGCGCCGAGCTGGTGACGGTCGCCCTCACGGGCGGCCGCACCGTCACCATCGCCATCGCCGACGACCCCGCGCCCGATGCGCGGCATGAAGCGGCGATCGGCGGCAAGGCGAAGGGCTGGACCGGCCCGATCGGCCGCTTCGACGGAGAGGACGCGAAATGAAGGGCAACCTGCGCTGGTTCGTGATCGGCCTGATCGCGCTCGCCACGGTGATCAACTATATCGACCGCAACGCGCTCGCGGTGATGTGGCCCGCCGTTTCGAAGGACATCGGCGCCGACAAGGCCGATTACGCGCTGCTCGTGACGATCTTCATGCTCGCCTACGCCTGCGGCCAGGCGTTGTTCGGGCGGCTGTTCGACGTGATCGGGACGCGGCTGGGCTTCGCGCTCTCGATCGTGGTGTGGTCGCTGTCGATCGGGCTGCACTCGGTGGTGCGGAGCCTGGGACTGTTCGCGGTGCTCCGCGCGACCCTCGGGCTCGGTGAGGCAGGCAACTGGCCCGGCGCGGCCAAGGCCAATGCCTTGTGGTTCCCGGCGCGCGAGCGGGCTTTCGCGCAGGGCATCTTCAACGCCGGCGCGTCGCTGGGCGGGATCATCTCGGCGCCGTTCGTCGCTCTGCTCTTCGTCAGCCTCGGCTGGCAGGGCACCTTCGTGGTGATCGCTCTGCTCGGCGGGCTGTGGCTGCTGCCTTGGCTGTGGCTCTATCGCTCGGACCCCGATGCGCATCCCTGGCTGAGCGCCAGGGAGCGCGCGCATATTCTGGGCGGGAGCGGCGCCGACGACATCGCGGCGACTGCGGCGATCGTCGGCTATGCTCCCGGCTTCTCGCAGATGCTGCGCCATCGCGAGAGCTGGAGCGTCATCGCCGCGCGCTTCTTCCTCGATCCGATCTGGTGGCTGTTCGTGTCGTGGCTGCCGATCTACCTTGCCGAGACCTTCGGCTTCGACGTCAAGCAGATCGGCTTCTTCGCCTGGGTGCCCTATGTCGGTGCGATGCTCGGCAGCCTATCGGGCGGCTGGCTTTCGGGGGCGATGATCGCGCGCGGCTGGACCGCGCTCAACGCCCGCCGCGTCGCGATCACGCTCGGCGGCGCGATCATGCTGCCGCCGCTTGTGCTCACGACGCAGGCGAGCGATCCGCTCTACGCCGTGCTGCTGATCGCGGTCATCCTGTTCGGCTTCCAGGTCGCGATCAACAACATCCAGACGCTGCCCGCCGACTATTTCGGCGGCGGCACCGTCGGCTCGCTCGCCGGGATCAGCGGGACCGCCGCGGTCGCCGGCACGTTGATCACCACCTGGCTGGTGCCCGAGCTCACCAAGGTGAGCTTCGCGCCGATCTTCGCGATCGCCGCCGGGCTGGTGCCGGTCGCTATCGTTTCGGTCTGGCTGCTCGGCGGCCGGGCCGCCCCCGTCCAACCCATACAGAGGTAGTCCATGAATCTGTCCAACAAGGTCGCGCTGGTCACCGGCGGCGGCCGCGATATCGGCCGTTCGGTTTCGCTCCGTCTCGCGCGCGAAGGCGCCAGGGTTGCGATCAATTATGCCAACGACAAGGATTCGGCCGAGGCGACCGCGAAGGAGATCCGCGAGGCCGGGGGCACCGCGGCGGTGTTCCGCGCCGACGTGACCGACCCCGCCCAAGTGACCGCGATGATCGACGCCGTGCGCGCCGAGTTCGGCGAGCGGATCGACATCCTCGTCAACCTCGCGGGCGGCATGGTCGCGCGCAAGACGATCGAGGAGATGGACGAGGCCTTTTTCGACCATGTCATGACGCTCAACCTCAAATCCGCCTTCCTCGTCACCAAGGCGGTCAAGCCGCTGATGGGCAAAGGCGGCGCGATCGTGAACGTGTCATCGCTCGCCGGCCGCGACGGTGGCGGTCCTGGCGCGTCTATCTACGCGACCGCCAAGGGCGCGCTGATGACGCTGACACGCGCCTGGGCCAAGGAGTTCGGCCCGCAGGGCATCCGCGTCAACGCCGTATGCCCGGGGCTGATCGGCACGAGCTTCCACGACATCTTCTCGAAGCCCGAGGGCCGCGCCGCAACGGCGAACAACACGCCGCTGCGCCGCGAAGGCCATCCCGACGACGTCGCCGACTGCATTGCCTTCCTCGCCTCGGACGAGGGAGCCTTCCTCGCGGGCGTCAATCTCGACGTAAACGGCGGGCTCGGCTTCTCGTGAGGGTGAGGATGAACGCCTGGATGCTCGCGGGCGCGGCGCTGGCGCTCGCGGCGTCGCCGGCCACCGCGCAGACGCGCGAACGCACCGACGCGCCGCATCTCGATCCGTACAAGATCATTCTGGTCGGGGATTCGACGATGGCGCCGCACAGCGGCTGGGCGTCAGCTTTTTGCATGCACCACGTCAAATCTTCGGTCGCCTGCCTCAATGCCGGGCGCGGCGGGCGTTCGACGCGCAGCTATCGCCAGGAAGGATCGTGGGCCATCGCACTCGCCGAGGCACGCGTGCCGGGCTATCGCGCCACCTATGTGCTGATCCAGTTCGGCCACAACGACCAGTCGAGCAAGTCCGAGCGCTGGACCGAGCAGACCACCGAATTCCCCGCCAATCTGCGCAGGTTCGTCGAGGAGGTGCGCGCAGCCGGCGCCATTCCGGTGCTGCTGACGCCGCTCACGCGCCGCGAGTTCAAGCAGGGCAAGCTCCAGAACACGCTCGCTTCCTGGTCCGATCAGGTCCGCAAGGTCGCCGCCGAGATGCAAGTGCCGCTGGTCGATCTCAATGCGCGTAGCGCGGCGCTGGTCCAGAAGATGGGCGCGCGCGATGCGACCCAACTCGCGCAGGTGCCGCCGAGCGCGGAGGAGCTCGCGGCGGCGGAGGCGGGCTCCACGCTTCCGCCCAAGCCCGCGCCGGAGGTCCATCCCGCCCCGCCCGCCGATCCCAAGGCGCCGCGCGGCACGATCACCCGCAAGTTCGACTACACGCATCTGGGCGATGTCGGCGCCGAGGTCATCGCGCGGCTGGTAGCCCGCGATCTCGCCGCGGTGGCGCCCGATCTGCGGAGCCAGCTTCTGCCCTGACCGCGTCAGGCACAATATCCATACCAATTTGCTTGACAGTTTTGGCTAGCCAAGTCAGCATTACTGGCAAACAATAAAGACTCGGGAGAGGCATCGATGCGCGCTGCGCAAAATCCTGCATTCAATCGCAATTCCATCGGGGCGCGTGTGGCGCTGCTTGCCGGGGCGGGGCTCGCCGCGCTCGCCGCAACGCCGGCCTTCGCGCAGGACAGCACCGCGCAGGCGCCGAGCCAGGTTGAGACCAGCGGCGAGAACGAAATCGTAGTCTCGGGCATCCGCGAGACGATCCAGACCTCGATCGCGACAAAGAAGAACGAGACCGCGATCGTCGACGCGCTTTCATCCGACGATATCGGCGACTTGCCGGCGCTATCGGTCGGCCAGGCGATCCAGACGATCACCGGCGCGACCACGCACCGCGAGAAGGGCGACGCTTCCGAGATCGCGCTGCGCGGCCTCGGCCCCTTTCTCAGCAATTCGACCTTCAACGGGCGCGAGGCGACCAACGGTAGTGGCGACCGTGCTGTCAATTTCAACCAGTTCCCCTCCGAGCTGATCAATCAGATCAAGATCTACAAGTCGCAGCAGGCGAGTTTGGTTGAAGGCGGCGTCGCCGGCACGATCGAGCTCGGCACGCTGCGCCCGCTCGACGTTAAGGGCCGCCGTATCCAGCTCGAGGCCAAGGGCAGCTTCAATCCCTATGGCGACCGCATCATCGGCAGCGGGGGCCTCGGCTGGCGCGGCACGGCGAGCTATGTCGATCAGTTCGATCTGGGCGGGCTCGGTCGCTTCGGCATTTCGCTCGGGTTCCAGCGCAACCAGGGGAGCAACCCCGAGGAGACCGTCGCCGGCAGTTCGACCTGGACCGCGTGCAACGCGACCATCGTCGTCGCCAACAACAATTGCACTGCGGTGACGCGCGCGCAGGCGCTGACGGGCACGCCCTTTTATCTCGCCCCCAATTCGATCGCATGGCGCCAGATCCGCGAGGACGACAAGCGCGACGCCTTTTTCGGCGCGCTGCAATGGCAGCCGAGCGACACGCTCGATATCAATCTCGACTATCAATACTCGACCCGGCTGTTCACCGAGCACCGCCGCGATCTCAACATGTCCGAGATGCGCTACGGGCTGACCAACGTGGTCTTCAACGAAGACCATGTGATCACCAGCCTCGACGGCAAGAGCTCGCTCGAGTCGACCGCGGCCGAGCTTTCGCGCAACGAGGAATATATGGGCGGCGGCGCCTCGGTCGCGTGGAAGCCGACCGACCGCTTCTCGATCACGGCCGACGGATCCTTCTCGCGCACGATCCGCATCGAGATCGAGCGCAACGCGCGTCTGCGCACCGACCCAAAGGACGTGTTCAACGCCACGACCGCGATCAACAACCAGCGCATTCCCTATCATTACGAAGTGCTGCCGGGGAACTTCGCGCCGACGGTGACTATCGACCCGCGCTTCAACCTCGATAACCACGCCTTGTTCTGGGACGACGCGCGTATGCGGCGCGACGAGAGCCGCCGCTACAACAAGATCGTCGCGGGCCGCATCGACGCCCGGTACGAGATGGACGGGTTCCTGAGCGCCCTCTCCGCGGGCGGCCGCGTGTCCGAGCTCAAGTACAACGACTATGACGACCGCAAGGAATTCAACCTCAACCCTGCGATCACCGAAGACCGGCGGATCAACCAGCTCTGCCGCGCGCAATTCCCCCAGACCAGCTTCCTCGCGGCGGCCGATGGCAACACGATCACCCACTGGGCGACCTTCGATCCCAATTGCCTGTTCGCCGAATATGCCGGCGCGGTGGATCCGGGCCGCAACGACGACGTCCGCTCGGTCGCCAATCGCGACGTGATCGAGCGCACCTATGCCGGCTATGTGATGGGCGAATATCGCGGCAGTCTGGGCAATCTGCCCGTGCGCGGCAATTTCGGCGTCCGCGTCGTGCGCACCGAGGACACTTCAAACGGGTTGCGCAGCGATCTCGACGTGGTCACCAATCCTGACGGGAGCATCCGCCTGGTCGAGACCGGCGACTTCACCACCGTGACGATCAAGAATGCCACCACGCGCTGGCTGCCCAGCGTCAATGCGATCTTCGATTTGAAGGACGATCTGGTGCTTCGCGCGGCGGTCTATCGCGCGATGTCCAAGCCGGCGCCGAGCAGCCTCGGCGCGGGGCGCTCGATCTCGCTCGAGAGCGGGACGGCGTTCACGTCGATCGAGGACGCGATCGACAACATCACCGCCAACGGCAGCCCGCGGCTCCAGCCGCTGATGTCGTGGAACGGCGATCTCGCGCTCGAATGGTATCCCAACCGGGATTCGCTGTTCTCGGCGACGCTCTACTACAAGAAGTTCACCGGCGGGTTCGTCCCGGTCGTGATCGACGAGGATTATAATATCGGCGGGACGGCGGTGACGATCCCGGTCACCCAAACCCAGAACAGCAGCGACCAGAGCCGCATATGGGGCCTCGAGCTGACCGCGGCGCACCGCCTGAGCTGGCTGCCCAAGCCCCTCGACGGCCTGGGCTTCAAGGTAAGCTACAATTTCGCCGATTCGGACTTCAAGACCTATGACATCAGCCTCGGCGACGTGTTCGATCCGGTCACCGGCACGACTACGCCGGGGATCATCCCGCCCGCCAATATCAGCGGCTATTCGCGCCATGTCATATCGGCCCAGGCCTATTACGAGACCGGGCCGTTCTCGATCCAGGGCATCTACAACTACCGCTCGAACTATTATCAGGACTTTGTCGGCGGCAACACGCAGCTGCGCTATGTCGAGGGCAACAACACCGTCGACGTGCGCGCCTCGCTGGATCTGATGAAAAACACGTCGCTGCGCTTCGAGGCGATCAACATCTTCGACGAGCCCAAGGTCACCTACATGCCGGTCCAGGGCAGCACGCGCCAATATCACTATTACGGGCCGCGCTACTTCGTCGGACTGCGCGTGCGGCTGTGACGCTCATGCGCGCCTCACTGGTCCGGCCCTCCAGCTTGCCAATGAGGCGCGAAGCGGTATGACAAGTTCGGGCCAAATGGGGAAGAAACGCGGCAATGGCTGAGCGCCGGCTATTCCAGGATATCGCCGACCGTATCGTCGACCTGATCCGCGACGGTGCGTTTCCGCCGGGCTCGCGACTTCCCGGCGAGCGCGAGCTTTCGGAGCGCTTCGGCGTGAGCCGCGTCACGATCCGCGAGGCCGAGATCGCGCTCCAGGCGGCGGGATGGATCCGGATCAAGACCGGCGCGGGCGTGTATGTGACGGGCGGCGCCGAGGACGCAAGGGTCGGCGGCGATCAGCTTCCCAAGGTCAGCGCGTTCGAGCTCACCGAGGCGCGTTCGCTGTTCGAGGCCGAAGCCGCCGCACTCGCCGCGACGACGATAGCCGACTCCGACATCGCGCGGCTGGGCGAGTTGCTCGAGATCATGGGCAACGATGGCGCGAGCGATGAAGAGATCAACCAGGCAGACCGCGAATTCCATAACCTGATCGCCGCGGCATCGGGCAATCGCGCGATCATCTACATGATTGGCACGCTCTGGCGTCTCCGCACCGAGCTCCCCGAGGTGCGTGCGACCCACGCTGCGGTCTGCAGGCAGGATGGCGCCGCACGCGACGCCGAGCACCGCGCGATCCTCGATGCGTTGCGCGCGCGCGATTCGATCGGCGCCCGCCTGGCGATGCGGCGGCACTTCAACCGGCTGCTCGAATCGATGCTGGATGCCAATGAAGAGCGCGAGCTTCAGGAACTTCGCCGCCGGTCCGCGGAAAGCCGCGCGCGCTTCCTCCTCAGCGCGCGTCTCGCCTGACCGCAGCGCCTGCGCGCGTTGCATGTCCCGTTGACATGCGACCGCCGATCTTCGTCGCCGTCATAACATGTCGGGACTTCCCCCCTCGAGACTATAGCAGCCAGGAAAATGCCCGGCGCAGAAAGACCTCGCCTCCCGACCGGACGATCTCGCCATGCGCGACGATAACGTGCTCGGGATGTGCATCGATCAATGCGCGGATCTTTGGCCGTGCGGTGGAGCGGTTCCGGAAGCTCGTCCGGTAATCGAGCGGAGGATAGCCCCAGCCTTCGACCATTTTCGACATTCTTGCGATCGGCCGCAGCCACCACGGCCAATGATCCGCGAGAAAGGCTTCCGAGAAAGTCTGCGACAGGTCAGCGATAATCGCGGTGCGTGAAGCGCGGTGGAAAAAGGTCAGCTCGTCCATGAAAGGAGAGTTGGTGAAATAGAACTGATCGATCTGCCCCGCCCAGTCCGGCGGAGCCCCGTCTCCCAGCGTTCCGTGGAAGTCCAGTCCCTTGCATTTGGCAATGGTCGAGGCGGTTCCCCACATCCGCGCCTGAGGAAAGGCGCTTTGCCACGTGCCCAGGAAAAGGTGATGGAGCTTGTTGGGGCTCACGAGGTGCTGCACTGGCCCCAAGGCGCGCACCTGCCCTTCAAGCGCGGGGTCAGCTCGACTGGCGACCACATCCACAAGGCGCCGTTCTTCAGACGCACCACCGCCATCCGAGTCGGATAATCGAAGCCGAAGAACGAGACGATCCCGCCGTCTGCCACCCAGAGGTCCGGTCCCAAGTGCTTCAGCACGATGCGCTCCTCGTTAGGGTCGTAGTCGCAAGCGCCGCGCGGGTTACTCGGCAAATACCTGTCGGCGATGCCTCTGATCAGCCTCTGCCAGGCACCTCGAAGACGACAGAGAAACCACTTGAAAGCTGCAGCGACCTGCGGCGAATTCCACAGTCGCGTTTACACCGAGCGGCGGAAGGTGCGGAATCCCGGATCCCGTGCACACATGGCCTCCCTGGCTGGGGCGGCAGGATTCGAACCTGCGAATGACGGTACCAAAAACCGTTGCCTTACCACTTGGCGACGCCCCAACGGGAGCCGGGCTTATAGGGCCTCAGAAGAGCCGTTCAACCCAGCCGTGCGGATCGGGCGCGGTGCCGCGCTGAATCGCGACGAGATCGGCGCGGAGCTTCTCGGTGAGCATGCCCGGGCCCCCATTGCCCATCTGGAACTCGTAGTCGCGCCCGCGCACCCGGCCGATCGGAGTGAGGACCGCCGCAGTGCCGCAGGCAAAGGCCTCGCGCAGCTTGCCGCTCTCGGCATCGGCCTTCCATTGATCGATGCCGTAGCGTTCCTCGCGCACTTCGATCCCCTGCCCGCGCGCCAGCGTGAGCAGCGAATCGCGGGTGATGCCCGGAAGGATCGTGCCGCCGAGCGGCGGAGTGACGATCGAACCGTCGTTCATCACGAACATCACGTTCATGCCGCCCAATTCTTCGACATAGCGGTTCTCAACCGCGTCGAGGAACACGACCTGGTCGCAGCCTTCGGCGATCGCTTCCTTCTGCGCGACGAGGCTGGCCGCATAATTACCGCCGCACTTGGCGGCGCCGGTGCCGCCGGGCGCGGCACGAGTGTAATGCTCCGAGACCCAGAGCGTCACCGACGGCGCGCCGCCCTTGAAATAGGCGCCCGCGGGTGAGGCCAGGACGATGTAGAGATATTCGCTGGCCGGCTTGACGCCCAGGAACACTTCGCTCGCGAACATGAAGGGGCGCAGATAGAGCGAACCGCCCTCGATCTCAGGTATCCAGTCGCGGTCGCGCTTCACCAGCTCGCGGATCGAATTGAGGAACAGGTTCTCGGGCAGCGGCGCCATCGCCATCCGCTCGGCGGACTCGGCGAAGCGGCGGGCATTCTGTTCGGCGCGGAACAGTGAGGCGCCGCCGTCGGGCGTGCGATAGGCCTTGAGGCCCTCGAAGATCTCCTGCGCATAATGGAGCACCGCGCAGGCCGGATCGATCTCGAGCGGGCGGCGCGGCTCGATCCGGGCGTCGTGCCAGCCCCTGTCGGCCGAATAGCGGATCACCGCCATATGATCGGTGAACACCTTGCCGAACCCCGGATTGGCGAGCAGCGCCGCGCGATCGCCCGCCGGAACAGGATCGGGATGCGCCTCGAACTCGAAATCCAGGATCGTGGTGTCGTCCATCTGGGGTTCCCGACTCTAGCCTGCAGCGACTTGCAGCGGGTTAGGCGCGGTGGCAGAAACGGTCAACATGGCTGCCACAATTCCCGCCGCATCCCCGCTTTTCCTCCGCGAGCCAGAGATCCGCCGCGGCGTGGAGCTGCTCTATTTCGGTTACGCGCATTTGACGCGCTCGATCGACGCGGGCCTGATGGCGCAGGGACTGGGCCGTGCGCACCACCGCGCGCTCTATTTCATCGCGCGCAAGCCCGACCTCACAGTGAGCGAGCTGCTCGCGATCCTCGCGATCACCAAGCAGTCGCTCGGCCGGGTGCTCGGCGACTTGACCGAACGCGGGCTGGTCGAGACGCGAACCGGTGACCGCGACCGCCGCCAGCGGCTACTGCGGCTGACGGCGGCGGGCGCGAAGCTCGAGGCCGAATTGTTCGACGCGCTGCGCGAGAAGATGTCCGCGGCCTATTCGAGCGCGGGCCAAGGCGCGGTGGGCGGCTTCTGGGCCGTGCTCGAAGGACTGGTGCCCGAGGACGAACGCGGAAGGATCGCAGCCCTCGGGCGCTAGGTCTCAGGCGACCTTGAAGCCTTCCTTGTTCATCGTCGCGGTGAGCAGCTTGTTCTTCTCTTCGCTGAGCTGCGCGCGGAGCATCGGGAAGAGCTTCATCTCCTCCTCCTGCATGTGCTCCTCGATCATCGCGCGGAATTCGCGGACCTTGGCGATCCAGTCGGGCGAGGCGGTGGGCGTGTTCTCCAACTCGTAGAGATACTGCTTCACATAGCCATGCTCGTTGTTGAGATGATCGGCCGCCTCGGTCTGGCCCGCCTCGCGCAGCGCCGGGTAGATGACATTCTCTTCCTCGATCGCGTGCTTCATCAGCGCGTGCTTCAGGTGCGAGAGCAGCATGTTGCGCTTGACCGTCGCCTTCTCGTCGGTCGCCTCGATCGCGTCGAACACCTTGCGCGTCGCTTCGTGCTCGACGATCAGCGCCTCGTCCCAATTCCCGGCGAGCGCCGTCGGGGCCTGGACCGCCGCCTTGCGCCCGAACATCGCAAGGATGCCGAGCGCAGCGCCGCCCGCGACTGCGCCCGCGACCATGCCAAGATTGGCGGTGCTGCTTGTCTTCTTCGAGCCGGTAAAGCGGCCCTGCTTGTCGCGCGTCGCAGTGGTGGTCGTCATGTCTTCCTCCAAAACCGGGTTCGGAGGATAAAACCCGCACCACGCGCGGCCGTTCCGGCTATTTGCGGGCTTCGGCGGCCATTTCGGCGTCGCGCCACGCCGACGCGGCAAGCGTCGCGCGAAGCAGGTTCTTTAGCGCGTCGCCCTCGTCGAGCACGTTGAGCCCCTGCCGTGTCGATCCGCCCGGGCTGGCGACGCGGTCGGCGAGCGCCGCGGGAGGGGCGTCGGCTTCCGCCGCGAGCAGTCCTGCGCCCTCGACTGTGGCGAGCGCGAGCCGTTCGGCCTGCTCCGGTTGCATGCCGAGCGCCACGCCTGCCGAAGCGAGCGCATCGATGAAGCGATAGACGAAAGCCGGGCCGCAGCCATGGAGCGTCGTAAACGCGCCGTAGAGCGTCTCGTCGGCGATCCATTCGACCAGACCGAGCGGCGTCATCAGCGCCTCGACTGCGTCGCGGGCGGCAGCGTCGGCGGTCGAGGAGTAGAGCGTCGTCACGCCCCTTCCGATCGCGACCGGCAGATTGGGCATCGCGCGCACCACCGCGCCGGGCTTGAAGCGTTCGGCGAGCACCGTCTCTTCCGCGCCGGCGAGGATTGAGACGAGCAGCGGTACGCCGGCGATGCGAGAGCCGTGCGCCGCAGCGACTTCGCCGATCTGCTGCGGCTTCATGCCGAGCATCACGGCGTCGGGGAGCGGCTCGTCGGGGAAGGCGCGGCCCTGGCGAACGCCCTCGGGCAGCTCGCGGTCATGGCGATTGACGACAAAGACGCGCGCCGGATCGACCGCACCGCTCGCCACCCAGCGGCGCAGCATCGCGCCCGCCATGTTGCCGGCGCCGACCAGCCAGAGGCTGGCGGGCGGGCTCACGCTTCGCCTTGCGTTTCGATCAGCGACGAGGCGAGCGCGTCCTGCGGGGTCTTTCCGCCCCACAGCACGAACTGGAAGACGGGGTAGAAGCGCTCGCACTCGTCGATCGCGCTTTCGACCAGCAGTTCGGCCTGAGCGAGGCTGAGCGTGGGCTGCTCGCCGTCGATCATCGCAGCGTGACGGAAAAGCAGGATGCCGCTCGCCGACCACAATTCGAAATGGCCGATCCAGAGCTGCTCGTTGACCAGCCCTATCGTCTCGTAAAGCGCGACGCGGCGCTCGTCCGGAACGCGGATGTCGGGGAAGGCGAGGAACTGGAGGACGCCGTCGTCCTCGCGCCAGATCGCGCGCAGCTCGTACTCGGTCCAGCTGCCCTTTACCTTGGCGACAATTTCCTCTTCTTCGCGCTCATGAGACCAGCCATGCGCGGCGAAATAGGTCTCGAGCATGTCGATCGGTGCGGCGTCTTCGCGGTCGAACTCGGCTTCGTCGAGCATCATAACCTCCACCCCCGATACCCTCGGGGGTTACCTGCCAATCCCATGGATTCGGCACAAGCGCGCAGGTGCACAAGCCTGCGCGAAAGCTGTGGACAAGCCGTGAACAATCAGGGCTGCTGCTTCCTGGCCGCGCGCGGCGTGGCGGCGACCGGCGCAGCCTGCCCGGCGAGCTGTGCCTCGAGCGCAGCGACGCGCGCCTTTAGCGCATCGGCCTCGTCGCGGGCGGCGGCGGCCATTGCCTTGACTGCGTCGAACTCGTCGCGTGCGACGAAGTCCATCCCGCCGATCCATTCCTTCGCGCGCTCGCGCGCGGCCTCGCTGGTCTCGCGCGCCACGCCCGCCATCGTGCCCGCCGCGCCGTTCACGAACTTGACGAAATCGTCGAACAGGCGGTTGTCGGTCTGCATTTCAAATTCCTCGAATCGGTCAGATGATCCGGATTTGGTCGGCCGAGCGCGAAGGTACAAGGCTTCCGGCGTTCGGATTGAGCCTGTCGATCTGATAAAGCAGGAAGCCTGCATAAGCGAGCCAGGCGAGATAGGGGAGCAGCAGGATCGCCGCGCCCCAGCGGATCCGCGCGAACAGGATCGTGGTGATCAGCGCGAGGACGAACAGCGCGCCGATGATGATGATCGCGGTCTGGACCTGATGCATCCCGAAGAACACCGGCGACCAGGCGAGGTTGACCGCCATCTGCACCGCAAAGACGACGAGCGCCGGGCCGCGCAGCGTCGATCCGCGCGCGTTGATGACCATCGCGAGCGCGAGGCCCATCAGCACGTAGATTGCGCCCCAAGCGGCCGGGAAGGCCCATTCGGGCGGGAACTGCTCGGGCTTGACCAGCCGCACGTACCACGGGTTTTCGGGGCCGGTGGGCGCGAGGCGCGCCGAGGCGAAGCCGAGCAGCAGGATGAAGGGGACCGTCACCACCGCCCATCGCAGATAGGCGAGCCTCAGCTGCCCCCTCGATGCGATTTCCCTCAACACGAACCTCCAAAATTCTTATCTGCACACAGGGCTATGTTGCGCCGCCCACAAAGGCAAGCGGCGCGGGCTCAACTGTCCCGTTTCGCGCCGATCAGGAACTCGACATTGCCTTCGGGGCCCGTGATCGGGCTCTGAGTGACGCCGAGAACGCTCCAGCCCTGCGCCGCGACCCACCCGGCGACGTCGCGGCAGACGCGATCGTGGACCGCGGCATCGCGTACCACGCCGCCCTTCCCCACTTCCTGGCGCCCCGCCTCGAATTGCGGCTTGATCAACGCGGCGAGGCGCGCGCCGGGGGCGGCGAAGCGGAATGGCACCTCGAGCACCTTGGCGAGGCCAATGAAGCTCGCGTCGCAGACGATCAGGTCGATTGGCTCGGGGATGTGCGCATCGGTGAGGATGCGCGCGCTGGTCTGTTCGTGGACCACGACGCGGGGATCTTGGCGGAGCTTCCAGGCGAGCTGGTTGGTGCCGCTGTCGACGGCATAGACCCGCGCCGCGCCGCGCTGGAGGAGGACGTCGGTGAAGCCGCCGGTCGAGGAGCCGACATCGATCGCGACCGCGCCGGTGACGTCCCAGCCGAAATGATCGAGCGCATGGGCGAGCTTGATGCCGCCGCGCGAGACCCAGGGGTGGTCGCGGCCCTTCACTTCGAGCGCGGCATCCTCGGCGAGCTGCTGGCCGGGCTTGTCGACCTTGCGGTCGCCCGAGACCACCAGCCCCGCCATGATCAGAGCCTGAGCACGGGTGCGGCTTTCGGCGAGGCCGCGGTCGACGAGGAGCTGATCGGCGCGGTGCTTGGGCATGGGTCGGTTTACTATCTGGTTTACACCCGGCGCAATGCCAACCGGGGCGGGCGGCGAGGCGCGATGAGTTTCGCCGCACCGCGCGGCCATATCGGCGCAGCCCCACTGGTATCGGCGGCACGAGTCCCTAAATGGGGAATGCGGGCGTGGCCGGGTGGCGTACCCTAGAGCGTCACTCGGCCTACGCCCCTTGCCTATGTGCCGTCTGGTCGGGCTCGCCTTCCTGCTCGCCGTCGGTGCCGATATTCTGCAGATATTCGATCCGCTGGTCGATGACGCCCTCGAGGCAGGTGTAGACGTGCACGGTCTGCCCGTCGCGGCCGAAGAAGCCGGTGGTGAGGTAGGCGCAGCTCTTGTCCTTGTACGCCGCCCATAGCCGCTCCTCGACGACGAGCGCGTCGCGCGCGTCCTTGTCGAGCGCCTTGATCGTTTCCTTCCACACGCGATTGAGCTCGGCCTCGCGGCGATCGAGCATCGCATTGCCGCAGGCCGAGAATTCCCCGTTGGTCTGCGCCTTGTCCATGCACGCGGCATAGCCGTCGTCGAGCGGCGCGAGCGTCAGCGCGAGTGCGAGCATCATCATGGCATCCCTCCCTGGCGCACAGGATAGCCGCTTTCGATTGCGAAGTCGCGGGGGAGACGGCACAGTTCCGCGCATGGATCGCCGCAACCTGCTCGCCGCCGGCCTCGCCGGCACGCTCCTTCCCACTGCCGCCGCATGCGCCCCGACCGGCAACGGCCCGATCGAGCCCGACGCGAGTTTCCATCTGTGGCCGGGCGAGGCGCCGGGGCTGCTGAAGCCGTTCGACGACCATATGCTGGTGCGCGGCAAGGATCCGAGCTTTCCCGACCGGGCGATGGACCATATCCGCACGCCGCGGCTCGACGTGTTCCGCGCCGCAAATCCCAACGGCGCGGCGGTGCTGGTGACGCCGGGCGGCGGCTATGAGCGCGTGGTGCTCGACAAGGAAGGCTATGAGATCGGCAAGTGGCTCGCCGCGCGCGGCGTGACCGTGTTCGTGCTGCTCTACCGCCTGCCCGGCGATCCGTGGCAGGACGCGCCCAATGTCGCGCTCGCCGATGCGCAGCGCGCGATGCGGCTGATCCGCGCGCAATCGGACAAGTGGAAGATCGATCCGAAGCGCGTCGCGGCGATGGGCTTCTCGGCGGGCGGGCATCTCTGCGCCGACCTCGCGACGCGCTTCGAGCGCAAGGTCTACGATCCGGTCGATTCGAGCGACGCGCTCGACGCGCGGCCGACGCTCGCCGCGCCGATCTATCCCGTCGTGACGATGGACCCGGGCTTCGCGCATATCGGATCGCGCAACAAGCTGATCGGCGAGACTCCGTCGCCCGAGCTGGCAGCCGAACATTCGCCCGAGCGGCAAGTGACGAAGGACACTCCGCCCTGCTTCCTCGCGCACGCCGAGGACGACGGCACGGTACCGGTGGCGAACACGCTGGCGTTTCGCGCGGCGCTCAAGGCCGCTGGCGTGCCGGTGGAGATGCACCTCTTCGAACTGGGCGGGCATGGCTTCGGGCTGCGTTTCGCCGAGGGCAAGCCGGTGTCGGCATGGCCCGAGCTGTTCCATGCCTGGGCGAAGAGCCATGGGTTGTTCGGGTAATCCCGTCCTCGCCCGCCAAGGGGGAGGTGTCGGCCGAAGGCTGACGGAGGGGGAG
>JAEWCK010000208.1 GCA_023390675.1 Pseudomonadota bacterium | reverse complement strand
CGGGTGGAGTCTCCCGGCTCCACCCGCCAGCGAGGTTCCAAGTGCGCCTCAGCACCAGGGCTCGCGGTGCCCGGTCCAGCGCCGGGCCAGCCCCTCCTCGACGAGCTGGCCGCCGATCGATTGCCCGCCGCGGCTGACGATGCGGAGCTTGCGGCCATAGCGATCGGTGTCGCGATCCGCCGCCTCGAGCGTCACCGGCCCCGCGCTCAGCAGCGCCTGCAGCCGCCGGGTCGCGGCATTGCCCAGCCGCGCTTCCTCGGGGCAGCGCGAAGGATGCGTCTCGGGCGCATCGATATCGGCGATGCGCACCTTCTCGCCGTCGATCCAGAAGGTGTCGCCGTCGACCACGCAGTTCACCCCGCCGCCGGTGTGGCAGAAGGAGAAGGCGCGCGCGGCGGCGGTATCCGCGGGCGCCGCCGGAGCCATCGCGCCCGCCATGCTGGTCGGTGTCCACGATCCGCTCCAGCTCGCCGCGGCGAGCCCGAGCAGCACGCCGCCCAGCAGCACGATCCTGATCTCGCCCGGACTGACCCGCGTGCCCCGAATCTACGGGCCGCAGAGTCAACAAAGCGTGTGCAAGCGCCTCCGCCGTGGAGGCAAACCGGGCGGGACCGCGCGGTTTCGGAGCGATCAGCCGGGCTTGCGCTCCTCGGGGGCCTTGAACTTGTCGTGGCACGCGCCGCACGCGTCGCGCACCACGCCCCATTGCGTCGCGAAACCGGCCTTGTCGCCTGCCTTGGCAAGGTCGGCGAGCTTGCCCGCCTCGGCCGCATAGGTCGCGGCCTTGGCCTCGAAATCGGCGCGGTCGCTCCAGACCAGCGGCAGCGCGTGCGACGGCGAAACCCCGGTGCCCGCGGGGAACATTCCCGGCAGCGCCTTGGCCCAGCCCGCGAGCGCGCGCGCCGGAAAGGCTTGGCCCTTCACGTCGTCGCCGCGGTCGATCGCCGCCTTCATCTGTCCAAACAGCGCCGCCGAGAGCCGGTACGCCGCTTGCCGCCCGGCGATGATGTCCGCCGCGGAAACGTCGGGCCGCCCGACATTCGCTCCCGCGCTCGCCGAGCTGATCGCGCCCGCCATTACCAGCGCCGCGCCCGCCATGCCCCACACCGCCAATCGCATCGCCATGTCTCCCTTCGCCTGTTTGTCCGAGGCTAGGCTCGTGCGGCGCGCGCTGCAATCGGGAGGCATCTGGTCCGTTCCGGATGCACTTGCGTCCATTTCGGAGATCGCCCGCGCTAGCATCGCGCCATGCCCGGAACCGAGCCTCGCGAATATGCCTGCGAACGCTGCGGCGGCATCGCGGTGACGCGCGACGCCTGGGCCGAATGGGACGTCGCGGCGCAGGCGTGGCGATTGAGCGAGACCTTCGATTTCGCCTTCTGCCACCAATGCCATCGCGAGACGCGGCTGATCGAGCGGCGCGCCGCTCAGTCCTGATCGCAGAGCTTGCCGGTCTTCGCGCAGAACGCCTTGCGCGTCTCTTTCTTGAGGTCGATCCCGCCGAGCCGCGCCATCGCCTGCATCACTGCGCCGGGCGTCGCATCGCGCCAGTGCTTCGCCGCCGCGCCTTCGTTGAACGCGACCAGCGTCTTCAGCTCCCCGACCGTCAGCGTCTCAGCATAGGCGCGCCCGATCTCGGTCATCAGCCGGTCGATATTGGCCTTCGAGACCGCCTGCGAAGTCGCACGCAGCTCGGCCTTCTCGGCGCCGCTCAGCTCGGGATGCTCGCCCACCAGCTCGTCCGCATCCTTGGCGACGAGCGCGGGCAGCAGCGCCGCCAGCGTCCCCGTCTCGGCCAACCGCCGCCCCAGCGCCAGCGCCTCGGGCGAAGGATCGGGCGCGGCCTGAAGCAGCAGGATTCCGAACAGGACGGCAAGGGTCATGAACGCGCTCCCAAGTTGCGGCGGGTTTGACTGGAAGCCGCGTCCGGACAAGATTGGCTCCCGGGGGGACATCACCATGATCCTAGGCATCAGGGAAGAGACCTGGGTCGACATTTTCACAGCGGTCTCAGCGCTGTCGGCGGCGTTCTTCGGCATGCTCGCGCTGTTCACCGACTTCAAGAAGGACGGCAGGATCACGCGCTACGGCCGCATGGCCGTGATCGGGATCGCGCTTTCGGCGACGATCTCGATCGGGCTGACGCTGCTCAAGTCGCGCATCGACCTGCGCAAATCGGCCGACGCGGAGAATAAGGCGAGGGCCCAACGCGCCGATGAAGCCACGCGCTTCAAGGCGCAGGAGGATGCGCTCAAGTCGCTGGCCGGTCAGATGGGCACTGCGCTCACCCAGCTGCGATCGCAGAATGTGCTGCAGAAGAACCTCGTCGCAAAGACGCAGGATCTCTTCCGCACTACGCAGGCGCTCTCGGCCAAGCAGGACAGCAGCACGCTCCAGGTGTTGCGGCGCATGTGGCAGGACACCAATCTGGTGACGCCGCAGGCGCTCGCGGCGGTCGTGCAGATATCGTGCGAGTTCGATGGCGGAGGCGATTCGGGTTCCGAAGCGGATGCGGAATCGTGGAGCATGGCGACCGAGCTCACCGCGCGGCGATCGGTGGTGCGGATGATCGGCGCGGGCTGGACGGCGAACTTGCGCTATACCACTGCCGCCGGGCACCGGGCCTCCACCGGCGGCTTCGCCGTCAGCGCGTCCGATCCCCGCGATTATCCCGAGTTCGAAAACCCGGCGGATCCGACGCAATCGGTGAGCTTCGCTTTCGGAGGGGCGACGATGGGCGAGCAGCTCGAAGAAATGGCCGCGATCGAATCCTGGGCCGGGCGCGACGTCCTGCTGACGCTTTCGGGCCCCGCCCCCGGCCTCGCCAGGCGCTGGGCCACAGTCGCGAAGGCGCCGGTTCCCGGGGATGTCGCGGCCAATGAGATTCCCGCGCTCGAACGCCTCGACGAGCCGCTCGGCGGGCGGACCGCGATCGCGATCCCGCAATGCACCGCGAATATGGCGGTGACGCTTCACTCGCGCCTGATCGCGGAAGGCACGGGATCGATCTTCGAAGTGACGCCGGGGCTTTTCACCCATGGCGAGCTCGGGGCGATGAGCGACGAGCAGCGCAAGGACAGCGAGAAAGCCTTTCCCGGCTATGTCATGATCGTTTTCGAGCCCGCAAAGGTCCGCGCCGAGGCCATCCCGCGTTTCGCCGCTAGTCGCTAGTCTTCCACGCCCAGCTGCCACAGCACGAACGCCATCTCGTCCGCCGCTTCCTTCAGGCTCTCCCAGCGGCCCGATTTGCCGCCATGCCCCGCGCCCATATTGGTCTTGAGCACCAGCACATTGTCGTCGGTCTTCGTGGCGCGCAGCTTCGCCGCCCATTTGGCCGGCTCCCAATAAGTCACGCGCGGATCGTTGAGCCCGCCCGAGATGAACATCGGCGGATACACCTGCGCAGTCACATTGTCGTACGGGCTGTACGATCGGATCAGCTCGAACGCCGTCCGGTCCTCCACCGGATTGCCCCATTCGGGCCATTCGCCCGGGGTGAGCGGCAGGCTCTCGTCGAGCATCGTGTTGAGCACGTCGACGAACGGCACGTCGGCGACCACCACTGCCCATAGATCGGGATCGGAGTTTACCACCGCGCCCATCAGCTCGCCCCCCGCCGAGCGCCCTGCGATCGCGATCCCGCCCTTGTGCGTGAAGCCGCGCGCGATCAGCCCCTTCGCCACGTCGACGAAGTCGTTGAAGGTGTTGGCGCGCTTCTCGAGCTTGCCGTCGAGATACCATTGCTGGCCGAGATCGTCGCCGCCGCGGATATGCGCGATCGCGAACGCCACGCCGCGATCGAGGAACGAGATGCGGCTGGTCGAGAAGCCCGGCGGGATCGCATAGCCGTACGCGCCATAGGCATAGAGATAGAGCTTGCCGCTGCCGTCCTTCGGGAAGCCTTTCGGATAGACGATCGAGACCGGCACTTGCGTACCGTCGCGCGCCGCGATCTTGATCCGCTCGGTGCGGTACTTCGATCCGTCATAGCCCGACGGGATCTCCTGGACCTTCAAGGTCTCGAGCTCCCCGCTCCCGACGTGATAATCATACACCGTCCCCGGCGTGACCATCGATTCATAGCCCAGCCGCAGCTTGTCGACGGCATATTCGGGATTGTCGCCCAGCCCCGCGACATAGCTCGCCTCGGGAAAGGTCAGCCGCACGGGCGCGATCGCCGCGTCGTATCGGTGCAGCTCGATCTGATCGAGCCCGTCCTCGCGCCCTTCGACGATGAAGAAGTCGGCGAAGCAGCTCACCCCGGTCATGTAGAAATGCTTCGAAGGCCCGATCCGTTCGGTCCATTCGCCGGGCGTCTCGATCGGCGCGGTCACCAGCCGGAATTGCGGATCGACGTCGTTGGTGTGGATGAACAACGTCCCGTCATGCTCGTCGACGTCATATTCGCGCCCCTGTTTGCGCGGGCTCACGCAGATCATCGGCGCGGCGGGATCGTCAGCGGGGAGCAGCCAGACTTCGCTGGTCACGTGGTCGCCGGTCGAGATCAGCAGCCACTTTCGCGACTGGGTCTCGCCCACCGCGACGCGATAGCCCTCGTCGGCTTCCCTGAAGAGCTCGACGTCGCTCGCCACCGGCGTCCCCAGCCGGTGCCAGCGGGCATTGTCGGTGCGCCAGTTCTCGTTGGCGAGCCCGTAGAGAAAGCCCTTTGAATCCGAAGTCCACACGATCTCGGAAAGCATCCCGGGAATCGTCTCGGGCAGCAACTCGCCGGTCTCGAGGTCCTTCACGCGCACCTCGAACCGCTCCGAGCCATTGTCGTCGATCGCATAGGCCAGCCAGCGCCCGTCGGGGCTCGCGGCGATCGCGCCCAGCCGGAAATATTCCTTGCCCTCCGCCAGCGCCGGCTCGTCGAGGATCAGCTCAGCGGCGTCGCTCCCGTCGCGCCGCCGCCACCAGCGCGGATATTCGCCGCCGGTCTCGTAGTCGGTCCAGTACCACCAGTCGCCGTCTTTCTGCGGCACGGTGGCCTCGTCTTCCTTGATCCGCCCGCGCATCTCCTTGAACAGCGCTTCGGAAAGCGGCTTCAAGGGCTCCATCACGGCTTCGAAATAGCCGTTCTCCTCCTCGAGATAGGCGAGCACGTCCTTGTCGGCGATTTCGGGATAGTTCGGGTCCTTGAGCCACGCCCAGGGATCCTCGATCGTCACGCCGTGGCGCGTGAAGGCGTGCGGGCGGGTCGCGGCGACGGGAGGCTTGGGAAGATCAGTCATCGCCCTCCCTTAGCCGAGGCCGGTCGTCTGTCGAACCCTCGCGACGGGCTCCGGGCCGGTCGTACAGCTCCCAGATCTGCTCGCCCGTCACGACATCGGCATAGGGCTTTCCCTGCGCGTCGCGGCTCGGCGCGTAGCGGAAGCGCTTCTTCACCAGACGGCACGTCGTCTCGTCGAGGTCGCGATTGCCGCTCGACCGCGTGACCGTGCAGCTCGAGACGCGCCCGTCCACGCCCACCACCCAGCGCGCGAATACGGTCCCTTGCGCCCCGGCTTCCACCGCCGCCCTCGGATAGTCGCGATCGGTGATGTCGCCGCGCAGCAGCCGCAGCACTGTGCCGCCGCCGCCCGAACCGCCATTGCCCCCTCCGCCGTTTCCATTTCCCGCGCCGCCCGCGCCCGTGCCTTGTCCGGCGACCGGCGCTGCGCCCGACAAGGCCTGAACCCCCTCCGCCGCCGTGGGCGCGGCGACGACTGGCGGCGGCGTGACGATCACCGGCGGCGGCGCCTCCACTTCAGTCGCGCGGCTGACCTTGCCGGGCGGCGCGGCGTCGCCCGAAGCCTTGCGCTTCTTCGGCTCGGGCGGCGTCTCGCGCTCGGGAGGCGGGGGCGGCGGCAGCGTGAAATCCAGCAATTGCGCTGCGCGATCGGGCTGCGCGCCGATGCGAACCCCCAGTCCCACGATCAGCACATAAAGCAAAAGCGCCTGGACGAGCAAAGCGCCCAACGCCGCGCCCGCGCGCTCGAAGATGCTTCCGCGCATGGTGAAGAAATTCGCCAGCAGGGCCTTTCGATCCGCGATGAACGCGAGGTTGTTTCACGTTCATGCAACCTTGCGGGGCTGATCGAAGTTAGTGGCGGGTCACTGTCAACAACAGGGATTCGTGTCATGCGTAAGTTGATCGCCACGCTCAGCGCCTTCGCGCTGGCCATGCCCGTCGCCGCGATTCCGGTCGCACCGGCCGAGGCCCAGAGCCACCATTACAAGAGCAAGTCGAAGCATTCGCGCGCTTACTACAAGAAGTGCCGCCGCTCGCCGGGCACCACCGGCCTGATCGCGGGCGGCGTCGCAGGTGCGGTCGCGGGTCCCGCGATCATCGGCGGCGGGCTGCTCGGCACCGTGGTCGGCGGCGTCGGCGGCGCGCTTGGCGGCCGTGCGATCGACCGCAGCATCACTGCCAAGAAGCGCTGCTATTACGTGCGCCGCTAGTTAGCAGGAACGTCCGCGGGCGGTCACCGGCCAGCTGCCGGTGACTGTCTCGCCCTCGACGAGCCAATAGGCGTCGTAGAGGTTCACCGTCGGGTCGCAGTGCGGCGGCACCAAGGTCACGCGCTCGCCGAGCCCCGGCAGAACCTCGCCGATCAGCGCGCCATGCTCGTCCCCCATGAAGTCGTAGCGGGCGCTGCCCGACGCGACGACCGGCGCCCCGGCATCGGTGGCGAACGCCTTCAATCCCGCATCGATCGTCACCATGCCGGGCGCGTTGACGCTGATCGCGCTCGCATCGACCCACAAAGCCTGCTCGAAGCCCGGCCCGGCCAGCTCGCAATCGCGATATTCGCGGTCGAGGAAGATGTAGCTGCCCACCTGCAGCTCGGTGAGCACGCCCAGCTCGGCGTCGATCGCGAAGGTCCCCGTCCCCGCCCCCGTCACCACCGGCACTGCGAACCCCGTCGTTTCCAGCGCCGCGAGCACAGTCTTCAGATAGTCGGTTTTCTCGACGATCGCCGCGCGCCGCCCTGCGAGCGTCGGGATGTGCTGCTCGGATCCGCAATAATATTGCACGCCCCCGAAGCGCAGCCCCGCCGCCGCGATCGCCTGCGCCAGCGCGACCGCCGCCTCCGCCGAAGCGACGCCGGTCCGGTGCTTCCCCGGATCGACATCGACGAACACCGTGGCGTCCGCGCCCGTCAGCGCCGCGACATTGTCCGGATGGTCGGCCGCCACCGACAGCCGGATGCGCCCGGCGAGCGTCTTCAGTCGCGCCACTGCATGCGCGGGCACCACCGGCGAGGTGATGTGGATGTCGGCAACGCCCTCCCCGGCAAGCGCTTCGGCCTCGCCCAGCTTGGCGCAGCATATGCCCACGGCTCCCGCCGTGATCTGCCGCTTCGCGATCTCGGCGCTCTTGTGCGTCTTGGCGTGCGGCCTCAGAGCCAGCCCGCGCGCCGCCGCCCATGCGGCCATCGCGGCGGTGTTGGGGGGCAGGGCCGCGG
>JAEWCK010000140.1 GCA_023390675.1 Pseudomonadota bacterium | reverse complement strand
CTCGACGAAGACGATGTCGCCGAGCTGGCCCTGCGCATATTCGCTGATGCCGACGGTGCCGACATCGCGGTCGACTTCGACCCACTCATGATCTTCGGTATAATAGCGGCTCATGTCAGGCTCCCTTTCTGACGTAGCGATGGGGGACGAAGGGCATCTTCACGACCTCCGCGGTGTGGATCTTGCCGCGCTGGGCAAGCGTGATCCTGCTGCCGGGCTCGGCAAGCGCGAGCGGCACATAGGCCATGGCGATCGGCTTCTGCACGGTGGGCGCGAACCCGCCGGATGTGACGCGGCCGATCTCGGTGCCGTCGGCATCGACGACGGCGGCGCCCTCGCGCACCGGCTGGCGGCCGTCGACGATCAGCCCCACGCGCTTGAGGATCGATCCCTGCTCGCGCTCGAGCATGATGCGCGCATGGCCGGGGAAGCCGCCTTCCTCGCGCCGGCGCTTCTTGAGCGCGAAGCCTAGCGCGGCGGCGACCGGCGTGGTCTCGGTGTCGAGGTCGTGGCCGTAGAGCGGCAGATCGGCTTCCAGCCGCAGCGAATCACGCGCACCGAGCCCGATCGGCTTGACCTCGGGCTGCGCCGCGATCGCATCGGCGAGCGCCTCGGCGCCCTCGACGGGGACCGAGATCTCGAACCCATCCTCGCCGGTATAGCCGGAGCGGCTGATCCACAGGGCGTGGCCCTGCCACTGGAACGCCGCACCTTGCATGAAGACAAGATCGCCGACCCCCGAGATCACGCGCTCCAGCGCCGCGACCGCCTCGGGCCCCTGCAGCGCGAGGAGAACATGATCCTCCATGTGGTTCATGCCAATCTCGTCGGGTAGGAACTCGCGGAAATGGGCGATATCGTCCCATTTGCAGGCGCCGTTGACGACCATGTAGACCTCGCCTTCCTTCAGGCGGGTCAGCATCAGATCGTCGAGGATGCCGCCATTCTCGGCCATCAGAAGCGAATAGACCGGGTGGGAGAGTTTGGCGGCCTGGATGTCGGCGGGCATCAGCGCTTCGAGCGCCGCTTCGACGCCTTCGCCCGAGAAGATCAGCTGGCCCATATGGCTGACGTCGAACAGCCCGGCATGCTCGCGCGTCCACAGATGCTCGGCCATGATGCCTTCGTACTGGACGGGCATCTCATAGCCCGCGAAGGGCACCATCCGGCCGCCCCGCGCGCGATGCCACGCATCGAGCGGCAACGTGGCAAGCGCGGGCTCGCCTTCGCCGCCGTCGGGATCGCCCGAATATTCGGTGCCGCGCGCCCGGGTGAATTCGTCGGTGGGGCCGTTATGGACTTCGCGGCTCATCGGACACTCCTCGCGGCTTTCGGGATACGACGGCACGGCGCACCGCTGCGCTCGCGTCCATCGCCCCCTCTGTCACGGAACCTGAGAGCTTTCGCTCCGGATATCCGGAGCTTACCCCTTCGGTGGCCACCCTTTCGAGCAGCGCTTTCCAGAGTGTCTTGGCCTGCGCGGTCCCTGGTGCCTGAGAGATTCCGGGGCGGTTGCTCCTTCGGCGATCCGCCTTCGCTCCTTGCGGAGCTTCGGCGGATACTCTCCCGCGCATGCCTTTCGACGGAGCGCAGCCTTGGCCGCGCCCCCGATTCGAGTCAATCCGCTTGTCAGCGCGTGACGTTGTACTTGAGCTGGTCCTCGGTCAGCTGGAAGCCTACCAACGCCTCGAAGGTGGCCGCGGCCACTGCGCCGCGCACCGATGGATCTGCGAGCGGGTCCATCGCCGCAGCCTGCTCGCCCGCCTTGCGCTTCTCGGTCAGGCGGCGGCGGACATCCTCGGGAAGGGTCGCCGCGGCGCGGTTGACGCTCGCGGTCGCGTTGCCGCTCGCCTGCGCACGCGCCTGGCCTGCCTCGAAGTGCAGCGTGACATGGCTCACGCGCTTGGCGGTGACCGCCGAGCCGCCCTGCACCACGGTGATGAAGTAAGGGAGCGTGACGTCGCGCGGACCGTCGGTCTTGGTCCGGCGCGCCAGCACGTCGAACGTGACGTTGGTGATCACGTCGACGCCGCTGTCGTCGCAAGTCGAATTGACGTTGGTCAGCGCCGCTACCACGTCGATCGCATCGGCATCGCGGCTGTCGGCGGGGTCGAACAAGGTCACGTCGCCGGTGCCGGCGGGCACCCCGACGCGCGGACAGGCGGAGCGGATCGCAGTGATGCCGCCCGCTTCGATCTCGCCGGTGCGGTTGCACGCGCCGAGCGCGAGCGGGAACAGGGCGGCGACGGCAAGCTTGCGGACCAAGAGGACACCTTTCGAAACGACAGATCGGGCTGGGCCCAAAGCGGCGGGCACCATAGGAACCGCGTTGAGCCCGCGCAAGCAATCGCGTAGAGGCGCGGCGGAACTATGGCAGATGCTTTGAAACCCGTCCTCGAGCTGCTGATCGCTGCGCCGCGCGGCTTCTGCGCCGGCGTCGACCGCGCGATCCGCATCGTCGAGCTTGCGATCGAGAAATACGGCCCGCCGGTCTATGTCCGCCACGAGATCGTCCACAACAAGTTCGTGGTCGACAGCCTGAAGGCCAAGGGCGCGGTGTTCGTCGACGAGCTCGATCAGGTGCCCGACGGCGTTCCGGTGATCTTCTCGGCGCACGGCGTGCCCAAGACAGTGCCGGCG
>JAEWCK010000132.1 GCA_023390675.1 Pseudomonadota bacterium | reverse complement strand
ATCTACACGACGCTGGAGCTGGAGCCCGACATGCCCGGCCGCGCCACTTGCGGAAGCTGCGACGCGTGCCAGGCAGCGTGCCCGACCGACGCCTTTCCCGCGCCTTGGCGTCTCGATGCGCGCCGCTGCATCTCGTACCTGACGATCGAGCACAAAGGCCCGATCCCCCACGAATTCCGCGAAGCGATCGGCAACCGCATCTACGGCTGCGACGATTGCCTCGCCGTCTGCCCGTGGAACAAGTTCGCCGCCGCGGCGCAGGCAAACCTCGCCTTCGCCCCGCGCGCCGAGCTGACCGCCCCGCGCCTCGCCGACCTGCTCGCGCTCGACGACGCCGCGTTCCGCGAAGTCTTTGCCGGCTCGCCGATCAAGCGGATCGGTCGCGACCGGATGGTCCGCAATTGCCTGATCGCCGCCGGCAACAGCGGCAGCGCGGTTCTGGTCGAGCCCGTGCGGGCGCTGCTGGGGGATGTGAGTGAAGTGGTGCGCGAAGCGGCGGAATGGGCGCTGGAGCGGCTGCTTAGCCCCTCCCGCTTCGTCAGCGCCGCGACGCAACTCGCCTGGTCGATCGGCCCGCCGTCGCGCATCCGCGTGTCGAGCCACGTCACTACCGGTTCGCTGCGCCCCTGCGGATAGAGATAGGCGTCGAGCACGCAGATCGGCCCGGCGAACTGGAGCTTGCGCGCCGCGCCTTCGTTCAGGTCGAGCGCGGGCCGGCCGAATTGTGCGATCAGCGCCTTCGCGGTCTGGCCCTTCACGCTCGCGGTGTTGGCGGGAAGCGGCGTCGCCGGCTTGCCCGACGGAATGGGAACATAGCCGGCGGGCTGTGGACGCGCGCCGCCCGTCTCGCCGCCGCACGCCGATAGCGTCACTGTACCCGCCAGAATCCAGTATCGCTTCATCCACGCCTCCCGCGATGGAATGCGTGCGTCGCCATTGCGGCTCCCACCACCGGGGCGACCAGGTTCAATACCGGGACGAGGAACAGGCCGGTGCCGATCGCGCCGAGCGCGAAGCGGCTGAAACTGGTGCGCCGCCGCCAGCGCGGCAGCTCGCCATAGGGCATGTGCCGCGCCGCGACCATGTCGCCGAGGTCGCGCCCGAGCAGCCACGCGTTGACGACGAAGAAGACCACCGCCGTGCCCACCCCGGTGATCAGCAGCATCAGGTAGATGGGCGAGAGCAGCACGTTGATCAGGATGAGCCGTCCCGCCGATCCCAGCCCCATCGCCAGCGCCCGCCCGAGCGGCACGTCGCGCGCCTTGGCATGCGCGTGCGGATAATGCTTCGCCTCGACCGCCGCGACCACCTCGTCGGCGAACACCCAGACCACCGCCACGGCGATCGCGCGGAACATCAGCCAATGCGCGAACAGTACCAGCACGATCGTCGCGATATCGGCGAACGTCCCCGACGCGTCCCATCCGCCGAGCCAGCCGGCGCTCCACGATGTGGCGGTGTGCATGCCGAACCACAGTCCAACGCTCACGCCCGCGAAGATGATCGCGGTGACCAGCAGCGACTTGAGGAACACCATCGCGACGGGGCGATCGAGCAGCTGGCCGAGCGAAAGGAAGAAGGCCTGGATCATTGCGGAGTCCTTTGCCTGTCTCTAGGGCGTCCGCGCAACCCAATTGGAGCCAAGACTTGACCAGCCCCACTTACGACGTCGTCGCGATCGGCAATGCGATCGTCGACATCCTCGCCCAGGCCGAAGACAGCTTCATCGAGGAGATCGGCGTCGCCAAGGGCTCGATGCAATTGATGTTCTCGCCCGAGGAGGCCGATGCGCTCTACGCGAAGATGGGCCCCGGCCGCGAGGTCTCGGGCGGTTCGGCGGCGAATACCGTCGCGGGGATCGCGGCGCTCGGCGGCAAGTGCGCGTTCATCGGCCAGGTCGCCGACGATCAGCTCGGCACCGTGTTCGCCCACGACATCCGCGCGGCGGGGGTCGACTTCACGACCGAGGTCCGCCCCGGCCAGCCGACCACCGCGCGCTGCCTGATCTTCGTCACGCCCGACGGCCAGCGCACGATGAACACCTTTCTCGGCGCGTCGCAATTCCTCCCCGCGAGCGCGCTCGACGAGGACATGATCGCGAGCGGCGCGATCCTCTATCTCGAAGGCTATCTCTGGGATCCCGAGGAGCCCCGCGCCGCGATGCGCCGCGCGATCGACATCGCCCGCGCCAACGGCCGCAAGGTCGCCTTCACGCTCAGCGACGTGTTCTGCATCTCGCGCCACGGCGGCGATTTCCGCCAGCTGATCGCCGACGGGCTGATCGACATCCTCTTCGCCAACGAGAACGAGCTGCTCGCGCTCTGCGAGCATGAGGAATTCGAGGCGGCGGTCGCGCACATCCATGGCAAGGTGCCGCTGCTCGTCGTCACCCGATCGGAGAAGGGCGCGATCGCGCTCCAGGGTAGCGAGCGCGTAGAGGTCGGCGCCGAGCCGATCGACAAGCTGGTCGACACCACCGGCGCGGGCGACATGTTCGCCGCGGGCTTTCTTCACGGCCAGGCGCAGGGCAAGACCCTCGAGCAGTCGCTCCGCCTCGGCGCGATCTGCGCGGCCGAGATCATCCAGCACTACGGCGCACGCGCCGAGAAGGACCTGAGGGCGCTGGCCGCGGCGAAGATCGGCTAATTATCTTAAGCCCTCCCCTGAAGGGGAGGGGCTAGTAGAAAACAAGAAGGGCCGGAGGATCGCTCCTCCGGCCCTTCTTTTTGCGTGCGCCCCGCCTCAGTTGGTGCCGGGCACCGGCGGATCGAGCTCCTCATAGGCCTCGTGCTCGGCCACTTCGACCACGCCGCGGCCGACATGGCTGCGCGAGCGGCTATAGCCGAAATAGACCACC
>JAEWCK010000102.1 GCA_023390675.1 Pseudomonadota bacterium | reverse complement strand
CGACCCGACGACGCGGATATAGCTTTCGCGGCTGCCGATCAGCCGGGCCTCGGCCGCGCGGAGCTGGCTCTGCGCGAGCGCGAGGCGCGCCTCGGACTGGGCGACATCGGTGCGAGTCAGGTCGCCGACTTCGAAGCGGTCGCGCGTCGCCTGGAGATTGACCTCGAGAACATGGACGTTCTGCTGGTTGAGGCGGACGATCGCCTCGTCGCGCAGCACGTCGACATAGGCCGTGACGACCTGCGTGAACACGTCCGATTCGGTGCCGCGCAGCTGCGCCTGGCCCGCCTCGACGCGCGTCTCGGCCGCACGGACCGAATTGCGCACTGCGCCGCCCGAGAAGACCGGGACCGAAAGATCGATGCCGAGATTGGCGTTGCGGGTCGGGCCGACGCCGAGATCGTCCGAATTGTGCAGGCTGTTGCTCAGCGACCCGTTCGAGCTCACGCCGGGCCGGCCGGCCGCCTTGGCGATCGGCACGTTCTCATCATTGGCGCGCTGGTTGAAGCGCTCGCCCTGCAGATCGGGGTTGGTGTTGTAGGCCTGGACGAGCGCGTCGCGCAGCGTCGTCGTCGGCTGCGGCGCGACCGCATCGGCAGGCGCCGGGGTGGTGACGGTTCGATTGGCGCCCGACGGAGCCGTCGCGGTCTGCGCAGCGGCAGGCACGGCGAGCGCGGTCAGGCTCACGCCCAGGAGCAGAGAGGAAAGTCGCATGAGCCTCTTCTTCACTTCGAAAATTGAAAGGTCCGTAGGCGTTCGAAACCGGGTAGAACTGCACATTCGATGTCGACGAAATGATCGAGGCCGAAGCCCCCTTCGGTGCGCCGGCCCGCCGCAAGCCGCGTCACGCCACGATCGACGATGCCGGTGACCATGCGCCCGCCCGGCTTGAGCTGCGCAACCAGCGCATCGGGCACGTGTTCCACTGCACCATCGATCACGATCAGGTCATAGGGGCCGCTTCTGGCCCAGCCCCCGGCGAGCGGCCCCTCGACCGTCTCCACCTTCGCATTGCCCGCCAGCGCCGTTCTTGCGAGCGCGATGAGCGAATCCTCTTCCTCGAGCGCGACCACCGATCCTGCGAGCTCGGCGAGCAGCGCCGCGGCGTATCCGCCCGCGCTGCCAACCAGCAGCACATGGTCGTCGGCACGGATCCCGGCATTGGTGAGCAGCAGGCCCGTCGCCAGCGGCGAATTGTGCCGGCGGCCACCGGGAAGCGGCAGCAACGTGTCGCGATAGGCGATTCCGCGCTGGTCCGCGGGCAGGAAATCCTCGCGGGGGACCCGCGCCATCGCCTCGACCACGCGCGCGTCGTTGACCGCGTTGGTGCGCAGCTGGCTCGCCACCATGGCGTGGCGCATCGCCTCCATGGGCGCGGTATCGACCGTCAGGGCCATCATCACTCCGGCTTCTGTCACAACCGTATTAGTTGCGCAATACACTTGTTGGGCTCGCGCGCTTGTATCGCCTCCGCAACCGCTCGCCAAGCGAGGTAGGAAGCTATTTTTGCAGTGCAATGTTGACAGTGAGGGCGTGCCTGCGCATTGCCGCCGCTCGCTCATCGGGGCCCGATGGCGGAGTGGTGACGCAGAGGACTGCAAATCCTTGCACCCGGGTTCGATTCCCGGTCGGGCCTCCAGCGATTCCTTCAGCGCTGTTGCCGATCTGCAACTTGTCGACGGATTTACCCGTCCCGTCGCCAGCGTTTCGACCCGCGTGCGGAACAAAGTGCGACTCATCGCCGTTGATTCCGCGTTAGTGGGAGACGACGAATGTACGACTTCGGCATCCGAAACGCTCTTGCCGGTTATCGCGTAGCCTATCGCCCGCACGAGGCGAACCATTGCCCGGGATGCGGGCAATCGCACTGGATGATCGGCCGGCTGACCGCCGAATGCGCGTTTTGCGGCACTGCGCTCCCACTCATTGCGAGCGCGGGCTTGGGCAATGGCGTGATCCGCCGGCGCGGCGTCGCTGCCGCCTCGCCGCTCGCGGCCTGAGCATCCGCGGCGCAGGAACGCCGCTCCGCATGGTGCGTTTCGCGGGTCGGACATCCGCGAGCTGGAGCACCCCTTCCATGACCGACATCGCCGTCACTTCACCCATCGAGCGCATCGCCCGCGTCATCGCCGCCGAGGCGCTGAGCGTGAACGGCGAGGGCCGGGACGCAAGCGCCGGCGGCGAGGTCGACGCCGTATGGCGCGAGGAAGTCGATCGCGCGGTGGCGGTGCTCAAGACGCTACGCGAGCCCACCCCCGAAATGGTGCGGGCCGGGCGCGCGGCGGGCGGCGATCCGGCCGAGGTCTGGAGCGCGATGGTCCGCGCGGCGATCGAGGAAACTGTCTGAGCCGTCAGCGCTCTTCGTCGGGCCGGTAGGTCAGCCGCGGCGTCGGCTTCCTGATGATCAGATTCCACGCGCGCTCATAGGCGATGTTGCGCCGCCGCCGCTCGGCGCGGCGCTGCCGCTTGCGGCGCCGCTGGGTCTCCTTCCAGACCACGCCTGCGAAACCCGCCGCCGCTACGCAAGCCGCGGCGCCCACGATGACTTCCGGACTCATGACAACCTCTTGCCCAATTGATGCGAGACCTGCGCCGACGCCCGGGCGGGATCAAATGAAATATGTGACATGAAGCATCACGTCCGGGCATTTGTGAGCGCGGCGCGCCTCGGCTATGGCGCCGCGATGCACGGCCTACCCCTTTCGCTTTACAATTCGCTGACACGCCGCCTCGAGCCCTTCGCCCCGCTCGATCCCGACAAGGGCGCGCGCGTCTATTCGTGCGGGCCGACGGTCTACAACTACGCGCATCTCGGCAATCTGCGCGCCTATGTCTTCACCGACACGCTGAGCCGCGTGCTGACGTGGAAGGGCTATGCGCTCACCCATGTCATCAACATCACCGATGTCGGCCACCTGACGTCGGACGCCGACGCGGGTGACGACAAGATGGAAGCCGCGGCGCGCGCGCAGGCGAAGAGCATCTGGGACATCGCGGCGCACTATACCGCGGCGTTCAAGAAGAATGTCGCCGACCTCAACATCCGCGCGCCCTCGCGCTGGTCGGTCGCGACCGATCACCTCGCCGAGATGATCGAATTCGCGGAGAAGATCGCGCCCGAGCATTGCTACGAGCTCGATTCAGGGCTGTATTTCGACGTCTCGACCGTGCCGCACTACGGCCAGCTGGCCGGCGCGCAGGACGATGCCGCCGAGGGCCGGATCGATCCCGTGGCGGGCAAGCGCCATCCGCAGGACTTCGCGATCTGGCGCAAGTCGCCCCCCGGCGAGCAGCGCCAGATGGAATGGGATTCGCCCTGGGGCAAGGGCGCGCCGGGCTGGCATCTCGAATGCTCGGTGATGAGCCTGAAATATCTCGGTCCAGCGCCGTTCGACATCCATACGGGGGGCATCGATCACCGCGAGATCCACCACCCCAACGAGATCGCGCAGAACCAGGCCTTTTGCGGCTGCGCGGATTCGGGCGCGCACTTCTGGATGCACAACAATTTCCTCGTCGACCGGCAAGGCAAGATGTCCAAGTCGAAGGGCGGGTTTACCACGCTCCAGTCGCTGATCGACGCGGGCGTGCATCCCCTCGCCTATCGGCTGCTCTGCCTCCAGGCGCATTACCGCAGCGAGCTCGAATTCTCGGCGGAGAACCTCGCGGCGGCGCTCACCCGGCTCAAGCGGCTGGTGATGACGGTGGTGGCGTTGAAGGCACGCGCCGAGGGCGAAGGCGCTTCGCCCGAAAGCTATCGCGCGCGCCTCGACGAAGCGGTGTCGGACGATCTCAATACGCCCAGGGCGCTGCCGATCCTCGACGAATTGCTCGCTGACAAGAAGCTGTCGCCCGCGGACCGGCTGGCCGGACTCGCCGATTTCGACGCGGTGCTGGGCCTCAACCTGCTCGCGCTGACGCGCGAGGACCTGCGCGTCCGCCCCGCCGCCGCGACGATCGACGCGGAGGCGATCGATGCGCTGCTCGTCGAGCGCAAGGAGGCGCGGCTGGTCAAGGATTTCCAGCGCTCGGACCGCATCCGCGACGAGCTGGCCCAAGCGGGCGTCGAAGTGATGGACGGCGATCCGCTCGGCTGGGATTGGCGGCCTTTCCCTTAACCCGGGATACATTGCAGACACGCGCACGTTGCATGGCGACCGCCAATTCGGCCGCCGCGCCGGGCGGCCCCAGACTCGGAGCGCGCTCATGAAACCCCTGCTTCCCGCCGCCCTCGCCGCCACGATGGCGCTCGCCGCCTGCAACCAGGCGCCGCAGACCACCGACAACGCGATGGTCAATGCCGACGACGCCAGCGCGCTCGACAATGCCGCGTTCGACGAGGCGCCGGTGGTCGAGAATGTCGCAGATGCTGATACGGCCGCGGTCGCGATCGCCGCGGTGCCCAAGCCCGCCGCCGGCACGCCGCCCGCCGAAGCCGAGCCGCTCGCCGACGCCGCGGTGATCGAGGACGACATTCGCGCCGGCAACGGCATCCAGCGCGTCCGCTACGGCGAAGGCTGGGCGTGGATGCGCGGCGGCCGGATCCTGCGCACCGCCGATCGCGACGGGCGCAACATCTCCTATTTCCGGGATGGCGAGGACACGCCGTTCTTCGTGCAGCGCGGCGACCATGGCTTCACGTACAAGAACGGGCGGCCCGCCCGCGAGTTCGACCGCGACGGCAGGGGGCGAATCCCCGACGCCGACCGGACGCGCGAGGCCGATGAGGCCGCAGC
>JAEWCK010000089.1 GCA_023390675.1 Pseudomonadota bacterium | reverse complement strand
CGCCTTCGGCGCCACCTCCCCCTGGCGGGGGAGGATAGTCGGATGCCGCGCCCAACGCTGATTGCGCCCGATGGACGCTTCCAGTATAGGCGCGGCCTTCCCGCCCCGGCCTGCGCGAGCCCGCGCGCCGGGGCCAGCTTTTCCAGGGGCAAGCGACGCGATGGCACGCCGGCGGCAAATCTATGAAGGCAAGGCCAAGATCCTCTACGAGGGTCCCGAGCCCGGCACGCTGATCCAGTATTTCAAGGACGACGCGACTGCCTTCAACGCCCAGAAGAAGGGCACGATCAGCGGCAAGGGCGTGCTCAACAACCGCATTTCGGAGCACGTCTTCACGCTGCTCGGCGGGATCGGCATCCCCACGCACTTCATACGCCGTCTCAACATGCGCGAGCAACTTATTCGTCAGGTTGAGATCGTTCCGATCGAAGTGGTGGTGCGCAATGTCGTCGCCGGCTCGCTTTCGAAGAAGCTCGGGATCGAGGAAGGCACGCCGCTGCCGCGCACGATCATCGAATATTATTTCAAGGACGATGCGCTCGGCGACCCGATGGTCACCGACGAGCATATCCTCTGCTTCGGCTGGGCGACGCAGGAAGAGCTGCACGACATGGCCGACATGGCGATCCGCGTGAACGATTTCCTCTCCGGACTCTTCGCGGGGATCGGGATCCGGCTGGTCGACTTCAAGCTCGAGTTCGGTCGGATCTGGGACAACGACTACAGCCGGATCATCCTGGCCGACGAGATCAGCCCCGACGGCTGCCGGCTGTGGGACATGGCCTCGGGCGAGAAGCTCGACAAGGACCGCTTCCGCCGCGATCTGGGCGGCGAGGTCGAGGCGTATCAGGAAGTCGCGCGCCGGCTGGGGCTGTTCCCCGAAGGCGCGGATTCGGCGGTGCTCGACCTCGAAAGCCACCGCAAGCGGCGCGGCCGCTGAGGCTTCTTCCCTCTCCCGTCGGGAGAGGGACAGTTAAGGCGGCGGAAGGCGTGATTTCCGCCGTCTCTTAAACAGCTTCTTAACCACGTGCGCCCTACTCCTTGGCCGAATTCCGGTCAGGGGGTTTTCGAATGCGCCGCTTCCGCACTTTCCTCGCGCTCTCGGGCGCGGCCACGCTTGCCGCTTGCGGCGGCGACACGCGGCCGCAGACCGTGGGCAGCGTCGCGCCGCCCGCGGGCACGCCGACGCCGACGCACAGCTTCGTCGCGCCCACCGAAGTGAAGACCTATGAGGGTCTCGGCGGGGTCCAGCACTACGCCTATGCGACCACTTCGGACGCGAGCGCCCAGCAGGGCCAGCTCTATGCCGGGGACGCGAACACGGTGCGCGACAGCGGCATCACCCTGACCTACAATCCGCGCGACGCGATCTTCGAGCTCACGATCAATCGGCCGCTGGGCGACGTGAACGTCGCGGCGTTCCGCTTCCAGGATCCGGCGCACCGCACCGATTTTGCGAACGTGCTCCAGCCGCAGGCAGGCGTTCCCAATTTCGACGCGGCCCGCCAGATCCAGTATCTCGAGGCGGGGTCGAGCAGCGGCGCGCAGCTGACCGGCGGCGCCTATTACACCGGAGCCGCGGCCCAATCCGACTATGTGGTGGGCGCGGACGGCTTCACGTCGACCGTCCAGACCTTCTTCTATCAGAAGCCGGGCACGACGACGAAGTACGTCACGTATGCCGGGTTCGTGCGCAACAGCGTCAGCGCCGCAGAGGAGACGCCCAGCGGCGGCGCCGCGCGGCTGCGCGAGACCTACACGCTCGACCGCGCCGCGTTCGTGTTCGGCGAGCGCACCGGCACTTCCGCGGTGCCGAAGACGGGCTCCGGCACCTATACCGGCCAGATGATCGCGTCCCTAGTCTATAACCCGACGCTCGACTTCGATCCGACCGCGCCGACCTATCTCCAGTGGATGCAGGGCACGCATTCGACATCGGTCAACTTCGCCACGGGCGGCGTGACTTCGGTGATGAACGGCACGCTGCTCGCGCCGACGCTCGACGCCTATACCAGCGGCGTGGGCGGGCTCGCGGGAGGCACTGCCTTCCACGCCGAAGCGACCGCGTTCCTCGACCTCGTCAACAAGGGCGGGTTCACCGGCCAGTTCACCGCCGCGTGCTTCTCGGCGAGTTGCACAGTGGCCAATTCGCTGCTGATCGCGGGATCGAGCATCGACGGCGCGTTCTTCGGCCCCAATGGCGAGGAGATCGGCGGCGGCTTCCGGATCGTCGGCGGGCGGCCCGATCAGCGGATCGACATCATCGGCGCCTATACGGGCGTGAAATGACCGCGAGGCTGGCGGCGTTCGTCCTCGCGGCGGCGCTGCTGTTCCCTGCTCTCGCGCACGGCCAGGCCGCACCGCAATCGCTGCTCGACCAGTGCGTCGCGCAGACCTGCAAGGCGCGGCTGACTCCGGCGCAGCTGCTCGACGAAGCGGCGAAGCTCGTCGCAGCGAAGCGCTACGACGAAGCGAAGCCGATGCTCGCGGCGCTGGCGCAGGTCCCCGAGCTGCGGATGGAGACGCGCTTTCTGAACGGCATGGCGGCGGCGGGACGCGGCGATCACAAGACCGCGACCGATTTCTACAAGGCGATCCTCGCCGACGATCCCGGCCAGACGCGCGTGCGGCTCGAGCTGGGGCGCGAGATGCTGGCGATGGGCAAGTTCCAGAGCGCCGACCGCCAGTTCAGGCTCGCCCAGCAGGACGGCGAGCTGCCCGACGACGTCGCGAAGACGATCCGCGCGGTGCGCGACGTGATCCGTGCGCGGCGGGCGTGGCGGCTCGATGTGGACTTCGGGCTCGCCCCCGACAGCAACATCAACAACGCGACTTCGGCGGAGACGGTGATGGTCTCGTGGGGCGGCTGGCAATTGCCGCTGACGCTCGACGACAAGGCGCGCGCGAAGACCGGCGTCGGCCAGACCGCCTCGGTCTCGGCGGGGCTGCGGCTGCCGGTCTCGGAGAACGTGTCCGCGCTGGTCGATCTCGATTCGAGCGGCGCCAATTATGCCGGCACCGATTTCGACGACGTGCAGGCGCAGGCGGGCGCCGGCGCCGAGCTGCGGCTGACGCGCGACACCAGCGTCTCGCTCGAGGCGGTGGGCGCGCAGCGCTGGTATGGCGGGCGCCTCGTCAGCCGCCAGACCGGGATCAAGGCCGGGTTCCAGGCGCGGCTGAGCGGCGCGGACCAGATCGGCCTCCAGCTCGACACGCGCAAGACCGACGCGCTGTTCGACGGCAATTACGACGGGTGGCAATCGGGGCTGTACGCGACGTACGAGCATGCGGTGAGCCGCACGCTGGTCGCCTCGACGGGCGCGTTCGCGCGGCGCGATTCGCTGGTCGCCCCCGCCTATTCGAACACCGAGCTGGGCGTGATCGCCGGCTTCGGCGGCGAGCTTTCGCACGGCATCACCTTCGGCGTCAGCGGCAGCGCGAGCCGGGCGGTGTACGACGCGCCGATCCTGCTCTTCTCGCCCGATCCGCGCACCGACTGGCGCTGGACCGCGCGCGCGACTTTGGGCAACCGCGAGATCGCCCTGTGGGGCTTCTCGCCCCAGATCAGCGCGAGCTGGTCGCGGATCGACTCGAGCGTCGCCTATTACAGCAACCAGCGGCTGCGCTTCCGCTTCGCGCTTGCCCGCTATTTCTGATTGCCCCCGCGAGCGCGCAGCGGCATAGGCGCGGGGCATGAAGCTCCGCATCATCGTAACCCTCAAGAACGGCGTGCTCGACCCCCAGGGCAAGACCATCCAGCACGCACTGGGCGGCCTCGGCTTCGAGGGCGTGGACGATGTCCGTGCAGGCAAGATCTTCGAGCTCGACGTCGCGGACTCGACCAGCGACGCGGCGATCGACGAGATGTGCCGCAAGCTGCTCGCCAACACGGTGATCGAGAACTACCGGGTCGAGAAGCAATGAAGACCGCGGTCATCGTCTTCCCGGGCTCCAATTGCGATCGCGACATCGCGGTGGCGCTGGAGGCGGTGACGGGCACGAAGCCCGAGATGGTGTGGCACGGCGAAAGCGCGCTGCCCGCAGGCGTCGGCCTGATCGCCCTCCCCGGCGGCTTCTCTTATGGCGATTATCTGCGCTGCGGCGCGATCGCGGCGCGTTCGCCGGTGGTCAAGGCCGTGGTCGAGGCCGCCGATCGCGGCGTGCCCGTGCTCGGCATCTGCAACGGCTTCCAGGTGCTCACCGAGACCGGGCTGCTGCCGGGCGCGCTTATGCGCAATTCGGGGCTCAACTTCGTCTGCCGCGACGTGCCGCTGACCGTCGACAATTCGCAGTCGATCTTCACCTCGGCCTATCGCGCGGGCGAGACGCTCTCGATCCCGGTCGCGCATCACGACGGCAACTATTTCGCCGATGCCGAGACGCTCGACCGGCTCGAGGGCGAAGGCCGCGTCGCTTTCCGCTATGCGACCGACGTCAACGGCTCCGCGCGCAGCATCGCGGGCGTGCTCAACAAGGCGGGCAACGTGCTCGGCATGATGCCGC
>JAEWCK010000195.1 GCA_023390675.1 Pseudomonadota bacterium | reverse complement strand
GCTAAAGCCCCAGCGCGACTGCGCTCCAATACGTGATCCCCGCCGCGACATAAGCGAGCGCGAAGAGATAGCCGACCATGAACAGCGGCCATTTCCAGCCATTGGTCTCGCGCCGCGTGACGGCGATCGTCGAGATGCATTGCGGCGCGAAGACGAACCAAATCAGGAAGGCCAGCGCAGTCGGCAGCGTCCAGTTGGCCTGGAGGTTCGCCTTGAGCGCGTCCTGCCCCGCCGCGCCTTCGGAATCGTCGATCGCATAGACCGTCGCGATCGCCGCGACCGCGACTTCGCGCGCCGCCATCGCCGGGATCAGCGCGAGCGCGATGTCGCGGTTGAAGCCGATCGGGGCGACCAGAGTCTCGAGCCCGTGGCCGATCCGGCCGGCGATCGAATAGTCGACCGGGGAGATTTTCGACCCCTCGGGCGGCTTGGGGAAGCTGAGCAGCGCCCAGAGCACGATCGTGGTGAGCAGGATGATCGTGCCGGCGCGGCGCAGGAATATCCACGCGCGCTGCCACAGCCCGAGCAGCACGTCGCGCAGCCGCGGCATCTGGTATTTGGGCATCTCCATCATGAAGCCCGACGTCGCGCCCCTGGTGACCGTCCGGCGCAGGACCAAAGCGGCGACGAACGCGCCGAGGATGCCCATCACGTAGAGCCCGAACAGCACCAGCCCCTGCAGTCCGACGCCGGGCAGCACGCTCCGCTCCGGGATCAGCGCGCCGATGATGATCGTGTAGACGGGGAGCCGCGCCGAGCAGGTCATCAGCGGGGCGATCAGGATCGTGGTCAAGCGGTCCTTCTCGTCCGAGATCGTCCGCGTCGCCATGATCCCCGGCACCGCGCAGGCGAAGCTGGAGAGGAGCGGGATGAAGGCGCGGCCCGACAGGCCGACGCTGGCCATGATCCGGTCCATCATAAACGCCGCGCGGACCATATAGCCCGAGGCTTCGAGCACGAGGATGAAGGCGAACAGGATCAGGATCTGCGGCAGGAACACGACGACCGCGCCGACGCCCGCGATCGCGCCGTCGATGATCAGCGAGCGCAGAATGCTGTCGGGCATCGCGCTCTTGATCGCGGCTTCGAGCGCCGAGAAGCCCGCGTCGATCGCGTCGGCGGGGACCACCGCCCAAGCGAAAACCGCCTGGAACATCAGGAAGAGGATGCCGAGCAGCAGCGCCATGCCGGCGACCGGATGGAGCGCGACGGCGTCGAGCCGGTGCGTCCAGCGGCGCGCGGCGGTCTCGGAGATCGTCACTGCGGTCGCGATCTGGCGCGCGCGGCGCTGGAGCACGACGATATCGTGCTGGACCCCGCCGCCGGGGCGGACCTTGTGGACGCCCTTGATCACTTCGCCCATCCGCTCGCGCAGCGCGTCGAGCCCGCGCTTGCGCACCGCGACGGTGGGCACCACGGGAACGCCGAGCTCGCGCTCCAGCGCCGCGGAATCGAGCTTGAGCCCATCGCGCTCGGCCAAATCGACCATGTTGAGCGCGACGACCAACGGCAGGCCCAATGCGATCAGCTGGAGCGTGAAGCGCAGATGGTTGTCGAGGTTCGAGGCGTCGACCACCACGACGATCGCATCCGGCAGCCGCTCGCCTTCCTGGCGGCCGACCAGCACGTCGCGCGTGACCTGCTCGTCGGGACTCGACGGATCGAGGCTGTACGCGCCGGGCAAGTCGAGCAATTCGATCGGGCGGCCATCGGGCAGGGCCATGCGGCCGGCGTGACGCTCGACGGTGACGCCGGGATAATTGCCGACCTTCTGCCGCGCGCCGGTCAGCGCATTGAACAGCGCGCTCTTGCCGGCATTGGGATTGCCGACCAATGCGACCAGCGGCGCGACGTTCATGGCGCGGGGCTGACGTGGATGGCCTGGGCGACGTGACGGCGCAGCGCCACCGTCATCCGTCCGATCCGGCACGCCACCGGCCCGCCGCCGAGCAGCCCCGATTTGTGCAGCAGTTCGACTTCGACGCCTTCGTCGAGCCCGAGCTCGCGCAGGCGCCGGCCCTCGGGCTCGGACAGCGCGTGCCAATCGATCGCGGCCACGGTGCCGGGCCTGTGGCGCGGCAGCTGGACGAGTCGGAGGGGCGCGGGAATCGCAGTCGCGACGTTCATGATGCGACTGATTATCAATAACGATCGCGCAGCGCTAGGCCTGAGTCACACCGCCGGATAGCGCAGGCGGCCGATGAAGCGCGACAGGCTCGGGCGGTGCTGCGTGCGCGTCAGGAAGCCGTGCTTGGCCTTCTCGAACGCCATGATCCCCTCGATCCGCCGCGCGAGGAAGGCGCTTGTGTCGGCATGGCCCTCGCTTTCGTCGCCGAGGAACACCGTGATCGTCGCCGCATAGACGCCGGCGAGGATGCCGCGCTTGGTATAGTGATTGTAGTCGGTCGCGGTGTCGCCCGCGGCGCGCCACATCACATCGGCGGCGCGCCAGCCGAGCCGGGCGGCGCGCGGGGCGTTCTGCGGCATGGCGAGGATTGCGGCGGCGCGGCGCAGCGCTTCGCGATTGGGCGCGAGCAAGTCGAGCCGGGTCTCGACCAAAGCAGTGATGCGGTCGCGGATCTTCATGTTGCCGATGCGATCGCCGAGCGTCGCGAGCATCGCCGCGTCGATGTGCGCGAACCACGCGTCGATCATCGCGATCGGGCCGTCGGTGAAAGCGAGGCGGGCGACGCCGCGGTCGACGCCGAGCGAATCCGCCGCGGCATCGAGCGCGCGCTGGTTCCAGCCGTCGAACGCGGCGTTCGCGGCGACTTGCGGCGCGAGCGCGGCGCGCAGTTCGTCGAGAGTCGCGTCGGCGAGGTCCATCACGCCGGTTTAGGCTCCTCCGCCCCGGACGCAACCCGCGGGCCGCCCCCGCGGACGAGCACCAGGGCGATCGCGACGAGGATCGCGCCGATGAAATCGGGCACGCCCAGCCGCTCGCCATAGACGATCCAGCCGACGGTGCCCGCGACCACCGGCTGGGTGAGCAGGGCGATGCCGACGACGAGCGGCGAGAGCAGCCCGATCGCGTAGATCATCAGTCCCTGCCCGATGACCTGGCTCGCCAGCGCGAGGCCGATCAATATGCCCCAATGCGCGGGCCAGATCGTCTCCCCTGCCGCATATGCCGCAAGCAGCAACGGCAAGATGCTCGCGATCGTCGAAAGCGCGAGCGCGGGGATCGGGGCCATGACCTCGCGCACGCGCGCCATCAGGATGAAATAGACCGTGTAGAGCGTGCCCGCGAGCAGGCAGAGCAAGTCGCCTGCGAGGTGCTTGGGCGAAAGCTCGTACGAGCGGCCGAGGAGCAAAGCCGCGCCTGCGGCGGCGAGAAACAGCGCGAGGCCCTGCGTCCGCGTCGGCCACATGCGCGCGGCGACGAAGCCGTAGATAGGAAACATCAAGGTCGCGGAATTGCCGAACAAGGTCGAATTGGCGAGCGTGGTGCGGAGGATGCCCAGATGCCAGCTCGCGAGATCGGCGGCGAAGGCGAGCCCGCCGAACGCGGTCAGCAGCCAGAGGCCGCGCGCGGGAGCGAAGGGGCGGCGATTGCCGACATAAGCGAGCGCGACGAGCAGGGGCGCCGCGAGCGTGATCCGCCAGAACCCCGCCGCGACCGGGCCGACATCGGCGAGACGGACGAACCACGGCCCGAAGGCGAGCGCGAGGTTCCCGCCGAGCAGCGCGAGGATCGGCAAGGCAGCGCGCGTTTGATGCTGCGCAGTTTTTGTTTGCGGCCCGTTGTCGTGCATGGCGCCCTGTAGCGCCCTATCTCCCCGCCGTCACAATAGAAGGGGTTTCGTCACCCATGCCCAGCCTGTTCGATCCCATCCAGCTTGGCGCGATCACCGCGCCCAACCGCATCCTGATGGCGCCGCTGACGCGCGGCCGCGCGACGCGCGAGCATGTCCCGACGCCGCTGATGGCCGAATATTACGTCCAGCGCGCGGCGGCGGGGCTGATCATCTCGGAGGCGACGGGGATCAGCCGCGAGGGGCTGGGCTGGCCCTATGCCCCCGGGCTGTGGACCGCCGCGCAGGTCGAGGGCTGGAAGCCGGTGGTCGAGGCGGTCCACGAGGCCGGCGGGCGGATCTTCGCGCAGCTCTGGCATATGGGGCGGATCGTCCATCCCGACTTTCTCGGCGGTGCGCAGCCGCTCTCGGCCTCGGCGACGACGGCGCCGGGCGAGGCGCATACCTATGCCGGCAAGCAGCCTTATGCCGAGGCGCGGCCGGCGACGCGGGACGACATCGCGCGCGTGCTCGACGACTATAGCCAGGCGACGCGCAATGCGCTCGCCGCCGGGTTCGACGGGGTCCAGCTCCACGCCGCCAATGGCTATCTGATCGACCAGTTCCTGCGCGACAATTCGAACCTGCGCGACGACGACTATGGCGGCAGCCCCGAGAACCGCGCGCGGCTGCTCCGCGAGGCGACCGCGCGGCTGATCGCCGAGGCCGGCGCGGGGCGGACGGCGGTGCGCTTCTCGCCCAATGGCGAAGTGCAGGGAGTCGAGGACTCGAACCCCGAAGCGGTGTTCGTCCCCGCCGCGAAATGGCTGGGCGAGCAGGGCATCGCGTTCCTCGAGCTCAGGGAATCGAAGCCGGGCAGCAGCTTCCGCCCGAGCGATGCGCCGCGCCTCTCGCCGCTGATCCGCGAGGTGTTCGAGCAGCCGCTCGTCCTCAACCAGGACTATCGCCGGGCCAACGCGCAGGAGGATATCGATTCGGGCCTTGCCGACGCGATCGCGTTCGGGCGGCCCTTCCTCGCCAATCCCGACCTCGTCGAGCGGATGCGTAGCGGCGCCTCGCTCAACAAGCCCGATCCTGCGACTTTCTACACGCAAGGACCCGAGGGCTATACCGACTATCCGGCGCTCGAGCCGGTATCCGACTGATCGAGCGCGGTGAGCCACGCCGTGAGCAACGCGCGCACGCCACGCCAAATTCTGGGCTGCACCAGCAGGAAACCGATCGGCAGCAGGACGATCCAGTCGAACAGCGCATAGAGGAAGGCGCCCGCGATCAGGACCAGGATCGCGGCCACGACGAGCTGGCTCTGCCCCTGCTGCCCGACGCGGATGCGACGCGGCGCCTGATCGTCGAACCAGCGCTGCGTGACGAGCGTGAGGGCCGGGCCGGCTTCGAAGCCGCGCGAATCGGCGAGTTTGATCGGTTGGTCAGTCGCGGAGCGCTCGGGCGGTCCTTCGGCCCAGGTGTCGATCACTTCGAGCCGCCGTCCGCGCTCGACCACCTTGTAGCGAGTCGGCGGCGGCTCGATCGGCATGTCAGCCGAACCGGCCCTTGAGCGCGAGCATCGCCAGCGCCGCCTTCGCCGCCTCGCCGCCCTTGTCCTTCTGGTCGGGGCGGGCGCGAACCAGCGCCTGCGCCTCGTTCTCGACCGTGAGGATGCCGTTGCCGATCGGAATTCCGTCCATCGCCAGCGCCATCAGCCCGCGCGCGCTTTCGTTCGAGACGATCTCGAAATGCCAGGTCTCGCCGCGGATCACGACGCCCAGCGCGACGAAGGCGTCATACCGCCCGGTCTCGGCCGCCATCGCCACCGCGCCGGGGATCTCGAGCGCGCCGGGAACGGTGATCGTCTCGTGCGCATGCCCCGCTTCCTCGATCGCGGCGCGCGCGCCTGCGAGCAGCAGGTCGTTCAGATGCGCGTAGAAGCGCGCCTCGACGATCAGGACCTTCGCCACGCTCAATTCTCCGGAATCGGCCGCTCGCCGACGATCGACAGGCCATAGCCGTCGAGCCCGACCAGCGTGTGATGGGTGTTGGTGAGCAGGATCATGTCCTGCACGCCAAGCTCGGTGAGGATCGTCGCGCCGACGCCGTAATCGCGCAGCTCATCCATGTCCTTCGCCTCGAGCGTGCCCGCGCGCGCCTGGAGCGCCTTGGTGAACTGGTCGGGGCGCGGCTTGTTGATCACCACGACCACGCCCGCGCCCTCCGCGCCGATGATCTCCATCGAGCGACGGAGCAGCTCGCCGCGCGGTCCGCCCTCGCCGAACATGTCGCTGAACGGCGAGAGCGCGTGCATGCGGACCAAGGTAGGCTTGTCGGGATCGACCTTGCCCTTGACCAGCGCGACCTGCTCGGTCTCGGTCGCCTTGTTCCAGAAGGTCATCGCGGTCCATTCGCCGCCCCATTCGCTCTCGAAACGCGCCTCGGCGCGCTTCTCGACGAGATGATCGTGGCGGCGGCGATAGGCGATCAGGTCGCGGATCGTGCCGAGCTTCAGATTGTGGAACTGGGCGAAGGCGATCAGATCGTCGAGGCGCGCCATCGTCCCGTCGTCCTTCATGATCTCGCAGATCACGCCCGAGGGATTGAGCCCGGCGAGGCGCGCGACGTCGACCGCCGCCTCGGTATGGCCGGTGCGGACGAGCACGCCGCCGTCGCGCGCGATCAGCGGAAAGATATGACCGGGCGAGACGATCGCCTCGGGACCGTTCGACGCGTCGATCGCCACGGCAACCGTGCGCGCGCGATCGGCGGCGGAGATGCCGGTCGAAATGCCTTCCTTCGCCTCGATCGAGACGGTGAACGCCGTGCCGAGCTGGGTGCGATTCTCGCGCGTCATCGGCTCGAGGCCGAGCTGGCGGGTGCGCTCCGACGTCAGCGCGAGGCAGATCAGCCCGCGGCCGAAGCGCGCCATGAAGTTGATCGCGTCGGGGGTCGCCATTTGCGCGGGGATGACGAGGTCGCCTTCGTTCTCGCGGTCCTCGTCGTCGACGAGGATGAACATCCGGCCGTTGCGCGCCTCGTCGATCAGCTCTTCGGGCGAGGAGAGGAAGCCGTGCTTCAAACGGGCGATTTCAGGCTTTGCCACGAAGCGCCTCCATGCGCTGAAGATAGCGGGCGAGGACGTCGATCTCGAGATTGACCGGCTGGCCCGGCTGCAGGGTCCCGAACGTAGTGACGGCGGCAGTGTGAGGAATGATATTGAGGTCGAACTCGACACCCTCGGGCGTGTCGCGCACGGCATTGACGGTGAGCGAGACGCCGTCGACGGTGATCGAGCCCTTGGGCGCGATATAGGGCGCGAGATCGGGTGCGGCGGCGATCACGACATGGTGCGAGCCGCCGACCTCGTCGACCGACCTGACGCTGCCGATCCCGTCGACATGGCCGGTGACGATATGCCCTCCCAGCTCGTCGCCGAGGCGTAGCGCGCGCTCGAGGTTGAGCTTGCGCCCCGACGCCCACATGCCGCGCGCAGTGCGGCTGACGGTCTCGCCCGAGACGTCGAACGCGACCCAGCCCTGAGCCTTGTCGACCACGGTGAGACACACGCCCGAGCAGGCGATGGACGCGCCGAGATCGATCGCGGCGGTGTCGTAGGCGGTCGAGACGCGGACATGCAGGTCGCCGTGGCTTTCGGTGGCTTCGACCGTGCCGATATCGGTGACGATTCCCGTGAACATTATGCGCGCTCGTAGACTTCGAGCCGGTCGCTGCCAAGCTGCCGTTCGTCGGCAAGCCGCCAGCGGCCATGCGCATCGGCGAGCGCGGCGAGGCCGATATGGCCGAGCGCCGGCCTGCCTTCGCCGATCAGGATCGGCGCGCGATAAAGCAGCAGCCGATCGACCAGGTCTTCGCGCAGGAATGCAGCCGCGGTCTCCGCCCCGCCCTCGACGAGGAGATGGTCGACGCCTTCGAGCGCGGCGATGTCGGCAGGACGCGCGAGCAACTCCACATCGTCGTCCC
>JAEWCK010000188.1 GCA_023390675.1 Pseudomonadota bacterium | reverse complement strand
AGCAGCAGCAATGCGGCGAATGCGCGTTTCATCGTCCCCCTCCGACTTGCGTATTCGCGAAGCTACGCAGCAGCGCAGCCCTGTCAACGCATGGCCCCTTGACTCTTGATTGAACGTTCAACTAAGTCGCGGCATATGGCACCTAATACGCGCGACCGAATCGTCCATGCAGCGATGGAGCTCTTCGCCGACAAGGGCTATGGCGCCACGTCGATCGCGGACCTCTTGAGCCGCACCCAGCTCAACAGCGGCAGCCTCTATCATTTCTTCCCGGGCAAGCAGGACGTGCTCCTCGCGGTGCTCGAAGCCTATCGCGACGGCATCGCGCCGATGCTGCTCGAGCCCGCCTGGGGGCAGGTGAGCGACCCGATCGAGCGCATCTTCGCCCTGCTCGCCGCCTATCGCACGATGCTCGCCGAGACCGATTGCACCTATGGCTGCCCGATCGGCAGTCTCGCGCTCGAGCTCCACGAGCCCGATCCAGCGGTCCGCGATCGCCTCGCCCAGAATTTCGCCGCCTGGACCGCGGCGGTGCAGGCCAATCTCGATGCCGCGGCCCACCGCCTGCCCCCGGACACCGACACGCAAGCGCTCGCCGAATTCGTCCTCACCGTGATGGAAGGCGGCGTGATGCAGGCGCGCACCCACCGCGACCTCGGCTATTTCGACCGCGCCGTCGCCCAGCTCCGCACCCATTTCGCCGGCCTCGCCGCGCTCGCCAGGGGAGACGCGACATGCGCCTGACTGCCCTCTTGTTGCTCCTCGCGCCGCTGCCCGCAGCTGCGCAGGACACGGTCCGCACCGAAGCCGACGGCTCGCGCACCCTGGTGACCGAGGCCATCGCCCCCGCTTCGCCCGCGTTCGTGTGGAAGGTCATCGCGACGGTCGAAGGCTGGGGCAGCTGGGCCGCGACGCATGCCTGGGCGACCGATGATCCGGACGTGATCGAAACCGCCTACGCCCCCGACGCAAGGCCCGGCCAGCCCGGCAATATCCGCCAGCGCATCGTCTCGCGCGAGCCAGGTCGCCGCATCGTCTTCCGCACGATCAAGACGCCCGAGGGCTTTCCGCACGCCGCCGCCTTCATGGGCGTGACGCACGATTTCGAGATCGCGCCCGATGGAAGCGGCACCCGTCTCCGCCTCACCGGGACCAACTATCCCGCGGGCGAGGAAGGCGACGCGCTGCTCGGCTTCTTCAAGCGGGGCAATCGCATCACGATCGATCGCCTCGTCGCGCGCCTCGCCGCCGAGCCGGTCGAGTGGCTGGTCGGGCATTGCTGGCGCGGGCTCCTGCCGAACGGCGCGCAGGACACGCATTGCTTCACCCGCGGCGAGGACGGCGTCCACGACGCGCACGATGTGCTGGCCGGCGGCAAGAAGGTCTATTGGGGCGACACGCTATACGCGTGGGACTCCGGGGCGAAGGCGCTGCGCTTCGCCTACACGGCGATGTCCGGGGGTCGCATGACCGGGCACGTCCGCGCGATCCCGGAGGGGCTAGACTTCGGCAGCTCCGATTTCGTGGGCAGCGACGGCAAGCACCAGGCTTTCGTCACCCGCTGGCTCCGCATCGATGACAATGCCTATGACGCGCGCGACGAGACCCCCGGGCGGCCGGCGCAGGTGGTGCGCTACACCCGGATCGATTGAGGCTTATTCGGCGAGCAGCCACCCCAACGCCGCTGCCCTGTTCTCGAACACCTCGATATCCCGCCGCGCCTCGCGCATCCGCGCCGCCTGGAGCCGCATCAGCGCCGAAGGCGAGACGATCGCCACCTTGCGCGCCCAGAGCGGCCGCACCTTGGGATTCGCGAACATCCCGTTGATCGCATCCACCGTCGCCGCCGGCACGATCTCGACTTCGCTGAAGTCGTAGAGCGTCACGTGCCGCCCGACATCGGCGCCGAGCGACAGCACCGCCGCGCGCACGTCCTCGCCCACCCAGCCCGCATCCTCGGGCGTGAAGAAGCCCGAAGGCCGCACGTCGATCAGCTTGCGTTCGAGGTCGACATGGATGCGGTGCGAGGGCTGCCGGGCCATCGCCCAGCTATAACTATCCAACCCTTCCAAAATATTGCGCGACGTTGCTGAGGATTCGGCGCTCAGTCGCGAACCAGCCCGGTCTCGCTGAACCGCCGCGGCTCGACCGGGGGCACTTGCGGCGCGTTCAGCTCGCACTGCCAGATGCCGACGTCGATCCATTGGCCGTGCTTGAACCCCACTTCGCGATATACCCCCGCGCGGCGGAAGCCGACTGCCTCGTGCAGCCGGATCGATCGGTCGTTGGGGAGTGCGATCGCGCCGATCGCATGGACGAAGCCCTGCGCGCGCAGCGTGTCGATCAGCGCCTCGTAGAGCAGCCGTCCCACCCCCGATCCGCTCGACGCGTCGGTCAGATAGATCGAAGTCTCGCAGACATAGCGATAGGCCGGGCGATCACGGAATTTGGTGGCATAGGCATAGCCGATCACGCCGCCGTCGGGCTCGCCCGTGGTTGCCACCAGCCAGGGATAAAGCCCCTCGCTCGCCGCCATCCGCGTCCGCATCGCGCGCGCGTCGGGGGGCTCGATCTCGAACGAGACCGTGCCGGTCAGCACGTGCGGCGCATAGATCGCCGCGATCGCGCCCGCATCCTCGGCCGTCGCCGCGCGAATCCCGATCATGCCGTCGCTCTCACAAGCCGATTCGCGCCAGCAGCTTCTCGAGCAATCCGCGATCGTCCGCGCGTGCCACGGGCGCAAGCCCGACGCATTCGAGGCAGCGCGCCTGCACCGATCCGCCGAGCGCAAGACGGTGCGCGTCGCCCAGCGCCTGCGCGAGCAATGCGCGCCGCTCGTCGGCGATGCGAGCATAGGCATCCTCGCCCGCTGGCTGATTGACCCAGTCGTCGTCGGGATTGTCGTCGCTGAACAGGTCGGCGAAGAATTTGCGCCAGCCATTGGGCTGCTTCTCGAGATAGACCGCGTGCGCATCCGCCGGGTCGATATTCGCGCGCCGTGCCGCCTCGGCGATCGCCGCGTCGATCCCGCCGAAGCGGTCGACCAGTCCCAATTGATGCGCCACGCCGCCGATCCATACCCGGCCCTGCCCGATCTGGTCGACGCGCTCGGGGCTCATCCGCCGCGCGCCCGAGACGAGCCGCACGAAGCGCGCGTAGCCGCTCTCGATCGCCGATTGCAGGATGCGGTCGGTCTCGGGCGTCGTCCC
>JAEWCK010000024.1 GCA_023390675.1 Pseudomonadota bacterium | reverse complement strand
AATGGTCGTGATGGCGCTCGACCAACTCTCGGCCATGAACGTCGTCGAGCTCGCCGACGAGCGCCGCGCCGCGATGGTCTCGAACCTGATGGTGGTGCTGTGCGGCGAGCGCGACACCCAGCCGGTGGTCAATGCAGGCTCGCTGTATCAGTAAGGCGTAACGTGTCGCAGCCCCCGCAGAAAAAGGCGTTTCCCCTGCGTCTTGATCCCGCGCTCTACGCGGCGATCGAGCGCTCGGCGGCGAGCGACCTGAGGAGCGTGAACGCGCAGGTCGAATGCCTGCTGCGCGAGGCGCTGGGCAAGCGCGGGGTCAAGCTTGCGGAGCCGGTCCGCGCGAGGCGCGGCCGCCCGCCCAAGGAGGACAAGGCATGAGATCGAACACTTGCCCAAAATGCCAAGGCACGATGACCGAGGGATTCGTGCCGGACGCAACGCATGGCGGCGGAAACGCAGTCCAGACCTGGGTCGAGGGCGCGCCGGAAAAGGCTTTCTGGACCGGGGTGAAGCTGGCCAGGAAAACCAGATATCCGATCCAGACCTGGCGCTGCGGCCGGTGCGGCTTTCTCGAAAGCTACGCGAGGAATTGAAGGCGGAGCGACCCGACGAGGTGCCTTGGGTACGACGAAAGGAGAACGGGTTATGATGATGGCGATTCACACCAGCAGCAAACGGTTGCCGTTGCTGATTTCGGTCGCGGGCGCCGTGCTGGCGATCGGCCTGTGCGTCGCGCTGCTATGAGGCCCGGCAAGGTTCGCGCGCGCTACACGGCGCCCCCCGGCTACTGGTTCGTGCCCAAGGCGTTCGGTTGGGGTGCGGTGCCCGTGACGTGGCAGGGCTGGGCGGCGACGCTCGCACTGATCGCCGCGGCAATCCCGATCGCATGGCTCTCGGAGAATCGCGGGCACGTGTACCTCGTGCTACTGGCACCGATGATACTGGCTTTCGTCTGGCTTACCTGGGCAAAGACCGACGGCGAGTGGCGCTGGCGCTGGGGCCTCGACGACTAGCTTTTGGGCTGGGGCCCCAGCGCTTCGTCGAGCAGTCGCGCCAGGCGCAATCCGCCGCGCACGACCTGCAGCCGCGCCGGCGCGATCATCTGCTGGATCCTGGCTTCGTCCATCCTGCCCCCGGGCGGGCCGGCGACGCCGGGATCGCGGCCCATCGCGACGGCATAGGCGTCGTGCGCGACGCTCCAGCTCTCGCGGCTCCAGTCCTCGACGGTGCCGCCCTGGATCGGGAGCCGCTCCGCGGGGGTGTAGAGCCGCACCAGCAGCGGCGGTGTCGAGATCGCGCGCTCGGCGAGCAGCCCGTCCCACACCGTGTGCAGGTTGAGCCGGTCGGTATGGTAGATGCCGTAATCGGTCTTCATCCGGTTGCCGCCCAGATCGTCCATGTCGCCCGCATGGAGCGGCTGATGCAGATCGCCGACGAAATGGACAAGGAAGACGAGCGCGAAGATCTTCTCGCGCAGCGGCACGCCCGCATCCTTCAGCAGCTTCACGTCGCGGTCGATCTGCGCCGACACGCAATTGCCGTCCTTGCACGGGGCCTTCAGGTCGAACGGCCGGCAGATGTTCACGTTCTGATAGTGCCACGAATAGGCGTAGCTGAAGCGCGGCCCGAGCGTCTTGACGCAGTCGGCCCAGACGCTCGCCTGCTCGATCGTGTGCGCCGGGCAGGTCGGCGTCTCCATCAGCGCCGAGCGCGCGAGCATCCGGTCGATCGCAGCGCGAACCCCGGGCGTCACGTTGCGATAGGCGATCGCGGCGACGGTCTCGTGGCCGTACTCCCAATAGGCCTGGGCGGGGGAGGCGAAGCCGATCAGCGCGGCGACGAGCAGGGCGAGCTTGCGAATCATGGGTTTGCCGTAGCTGATCCTCCCGCCGAGGGGGAGAGGGGCCCGATTCGCTTCGCGCGCGCCGCGGGACGCAGCCCGATCAGCGGGCGCAGCCAGCCGATCTCGCGCCCCGCCAGATAGAAGGTCCAGCACGCCGCCACCGTGCCCGCGACGAGGATCGCGAATTCGGCCGCCGCGGGCAGATGGAGCGGAAGGAGCATCCACTCGCCGAGCACGATCGCGGTCTGGTGGATGATGTAGAAGGGGAAGACCGCTTCGGTCAGCGTGGCGCGCCATGGATGGTCGCGGTTGAGGAAGCGCCCGGCCACGCCGATCAGCGCGGCGATGCTCGCCCAGGTCTGCACTTCGCGCGCGACGGCGACTGCCTCGCGTATCCAGTGCGGCGCCACGGCGTTCCCCGGCCAGCCCGCCTCGCACCCGCCGACCACGCCATAGGCGGCGAGCGCAAGGATCCCCGCCGGCAGCCACATCCGCGCGAAGCTCGCCATCGCCGCGCGCGATCCCGCGATGCCGAAGCCGAACAGGAAGGCGGGGAAATAAGCGAGATGCGCGATGCCGTCGCCGACGAGGTCGTGCGTCTCGATTCCCCGGCGAAAGAGCACGACCTGGAACAGGATCAGATATGCAAGCGGCACCCACAGCGCCCCACGCCCGCCGAAGACGCGGTCGAACGCAGGCTGCAGCCTGACCGGTAGCATTGCCGCCGCCGCCAGCGCGAGTGTGTAGACCCAGAGGTAGACGACGAACCACAGGTGATTCCACGTCGGCAGGATGATTCCGTCCAGTGCGCCGAAGCGGAAATAGTCGCGCGTCCAGAACCACCAATAATCGTGCCCATAGCCATGCTTGCCGACCAGCTCGACCCAGCTTTGCGGCGGCACGATCACTGCCATGCCGAAGGCCAGCGGGACGAGCAGGCGAGCGGTGCGGTTGCGCAGGAAGGTGCCGACCCGGTCCGACCTGGCCAGCAGCACCCTGCTCGCGAACCCCGAGACGAGGAACAGCAGGGTCAGCCGCCACGCATTGGTGAACAGCATCGGGATCGCCACCCAGTCGGCCGGATGCGCGGTCTTCACGTGATAGCCCCACGGCACGAAGACCATGCCGACATGATAGAGGATCAGCAGCGCGAACGCGCCGATCCTGAGCCAGTCCATTCCGTAATGCCGTTCCATTGCTCGCCTCCATTGCGTGGAGACCGGCTAGCGAGGCGGCCCGCGGCCCGGTATCGAAGTGGGAGAGGCGGCGGGCAGGCTGGGATGGGCGAAACCGGGTCAGGGACGAGCGGTGGGGAAGGCGTGACGAGCGGCGCGCGGCGGCGGCGCGTGCTCGTGCTCGCGGGCATCTTCGCCGGATTCGTCGCGATCCACAGCTTCGCCAATGTCGAGAGCTCGCGCGTCGATCTGGCTCGCGCCGGGATCGACGAAACCGCCGCGCATGTCTGGACGTGGGAGCTGAGCAGCGTCGCGCTGTGGCTGCTGTTGCTCCCCGCGATCGGGTGGATGGTGGCGAAGGTGCGCCCGCCGCGCTTCCCGCTGCCCGCGACGATCGGGCTCCACGCGCTGGCGACGCTGCCGCTTTCGGCGATCCACATCGCGGGGATGATCGCGATCCGCCTCGCGCTCTATGCCGCATGGGGCGAGCGCTACGATTATGGCGGCGTGCTCGATCGCTTCGTCTACGAATATCGCAAGGACGCCGTCGCCTATCTGATGCTCGCGGGCTTCATGGCGTTCGCGCTGTGGTGGCTGTCGCGCCCCGAGCCGCGGGCCGTCGCGCCGGAGACACTGCTGGTCCCCGACGGGAACGTCACCCACCGCGTGCCGGTCGACGGCATCCTCTGGGCGGCCTCGGCGGGCAATTATGTCGAGATTGCCTGGGGGCAGCGCGTCCTCCTTCACCGCTCGACGCTCGCCGGGCTGGCCGACGAGCTGGGGCCGGGCTTCGTCCGCATCCATCGCAGCCGCCTCGTTCGCGCCGCGGCGGTCACGCGCGTCGAGACCGATCGCAGCGGCGACTTCACCGTCACCCTGTCCGATGGCGCCCAGCTGCGCGGCAGCCGCCGCTTCCGCGCGAACCTCGCCTGAATCGCAGCAGTTGGCGCGGGCTTCGCGCGAGAGTATAGGCGCGGCCATGTCCGTACGTCCGTGGCGCGATATCGTCCGCCGTCCCAGCCGCCAGATCATGGTGGGCAACGTCCCCGTCGGCGGCGACGCGCCGGTGACGGTGCAGACGATGACCAATACGCCCACGTCGGACGCGAAGGCGACGATCGATCAGATCCGCCGCTGCGAGGATGCGGGCGTCGACATCATCCGGGTGAGCTGCCCCGATGTGGAGAGCACTGCGGCATTGAAGCAGATCGTCCGCGCGAGCCGCGTGCCGATCGTCGCGGACATCCATTTCCACTACAAGCGCGCGCTCGAGGCGGCCGATGCCGGCGCGGCCTGCCTGCGCATCAATCCGGGCAACATCGGCTCGGCCGAGCGCGTCAACGAAGTCGTCAACGCCGCCCGCGCCAATGGCTGCGCGATCCGGATCGGCGTCAACGCCGGCAGCCTCGAGAAGGACCTGCTCGAGAAGTACGGCGAGCCGTGCCCCGAGGCGCTGGTCGAAAGCGCGCTCGATCACATCCGGCTGCTCGAGGAGCATGAC
>JAEWCK010000019.1 GCA_023390675.1 Pseudomonadota bacterium | reverse complement strand
GCATCCAGAAGACGCTGCAGGACATCGCGCATGGTGGGCCGACCGACCAGAATTTGATGTTCGCCGGCCACGGCGCGTACAATTTCAAGCGCGACCCCTTTTATTCGAATGGGTTCGTGCCGACGGTGAAGCAGCTCGTCGACCGCATCCTGACCGGCGACTGATCTTTCGCAGGGCCAAGAAAGGCTGGGCTGGCGCGCGTGCCCGCGCGCGCTAGTCTGGGCGCGATGAAGAATGCGCTGATCGTCCGGCACGTGCCCTATGAAGGGCTCGCCGGTTTCCGCCAACCGATCGAGGCCGCCGGCTATATGCTGGATCGGCTCGAGGCGACCGATCCGGACTTCGGGCGGGTCGATCTTGCAACGCCCGACCTGCTCGTAGTGCTCGGCGGGCCGATGGGCGTGTACGAGCGCGATGCATATCCGTGGATCGCCTGCGAGATCGAGCGCATCGCCGCGCGGATCGCGCGCGGGCTGCCAACGCTTGGAATATGCCTCGGCGCGCAGATGATCGCAGCGGCGATGGGCGCGGGGGTACGCGCGGGTGCGGTGAAGGAAGTCGGTTTCAAGCCGCTGACGCTGACCGGGGCGGGCGCGGATTCGCCGCTGCGCCATGTTGCGGGCGTGCCGGTGCTGCAATGGCATGGCGATACGTTCGACTTGCCCGTGGGAACCGAGCTCCTTGCATCGACCGATGCCTATCCGCATCAGGCCTTCCGCCGCGGGCCTGAGCTTCTCGCGCTCCAGTTCCACGCCGAGATGGGCGAGGATCCGCGCTTCGAGGCGTGGCTCGCGGGCGGCGAGGATTATGTGGGGCAGGCGGGGCTTTCGCCCGCGCAACTGCGTGCCGAGCACGACGCGCTGGGCTCCGCCGCGGTGCGCGCGGGGCAGGCTATGATCGCGGAATGGCTCCGGGGGCTGTAGGGCCGCGCACTATTCGCGACCGACGACCACCGGATCGCTGCCGTGCCCGTGCGGCTTGGCGTGGCCGTGCGCGCGCAGATAGCGGCGGTCGATCTCGTCGATGATCGTTTCCGCCCGCTCGCCCGCCTGAAGCCGGATCAGCGCGTCGAGCTTCGCCTCGGTGCGGTCGTCATTTTCCTTGGACGATGGCGAGCCGACATAGAGGAAATAAGCGAGGCCGACGACCTGCCAGAGCAATTGCAGGAACTCGGACTGCCAGTTCTCGAACGTGTCGCGCAGCATCTCGTTGAGATAGCCGGCGGTTTCGGCGATCTGCCCGTGCTCGCGCGCCTCGTCGGCATAGGCGCTCCAGCCGAACACCCAGTGCAGGATCAACGAACCGATGAAAAAACCGAGCGTCAGCCACGCATAGGCATATTTCTTCATGGGGCACCTCCGTGCCCGTCGAACCGCCGACCGCTCGTTGCAGTTCCGGTCCTGGCCCGGGCTCAGAGCCAGCCGTCGAGCACCTGGTCGGGCGGGCGATGGCCGTCGGCCCAGGCGCGGATGTTGGCGATCACCTTGATCCCCATGTCGGTGCGGGCCTCGAACGTCGCCGAGCCGAGATGCGGGAGCAGGATGACGTTGTCGAGCGCGAACAGGCGCGGATCGACCGCGGGCTCGCCCACATAGACGTCGAGCCCCGCGCCCGCGATGCGGCCCGACTGGAGCGCGGCGACCAGCGCCTCGGGATCGATCACTTCGCCGCGCGCGGTGTTGATCAGCCAGCCCTTCGGGCCCAGCAGATCGAGCCGGCGCGCGTCGACCAGCCCGCCGGTGCTGGCGCTGTGCGGGGTGTGGACGGTCAGGATGTCGACTGCGGCGAGCATCGCGTCGAGATCCGCATGCCATGTCGCGCCGAGCTGGTGCTCGAGCACTTCGGGCAGGCGCTGGCGGTTGTGATAATGGACCTGCAACCCGAAGGCGCGCGCGCGCATCGCCACTGCCTGACCGATCCGGCCCATGCCGAGGATGCCGAGCTTCTTGCCGCCGATCCGGTGCCCGCGCATCGAAGTCGGCGCCCAGCCGGTCCAGCCGCCGCTGCGCACCAGCTTGTCGCCTTCCACCAGCCGGCGCGGCGCGGCGAGGATCAGCGCCATCGCCATGTCGGCAGTGTCCTCGGTGAGGACGCCCGGCGTGTTGGTGACGACGATCCCGCGCTCGCGCGCCGCCTTCAGGTCGATATGGCCGAAGCCCGCGCCGTAATTGGCGATCAGGCGCAGGCGATCGGGCGCAGCGGCGATCAGCGCCGCGTCGATCCGGTCGGTGACCGTGGGGACGAGCACGTCGCAATCGGCCATCGCGGCGGCGAGCGCGTCGCGGTCCAGCGGCGTATCCTCGCTGCGGGCGACGGTCTCGAACAGCTCGCCCATCCGCGCCTCGACATTATCGGGCAGCGCGCGGGTGACGATCACGCGCGGGCGGGAAGGGCGCGGCTTCTGTGCCATAGCGGGCGGATTGGCGCCCGGCGCGGGCGCAGTCAACGGGTTGAAGCGCCGCGGCGGCTCGGGATAGAGAAGGCGCACGGAAAAAAGGGGTTCGCATGCGTTTGTTGGGATCGATCCTGCTCGGCGTCGCGGCGCTGGGGCTCGCGATTCCGGCCTGGGCGCAGCAGCGCAAGCCGCCCTATTTCGCGTCGATCAACGCAGACAAGGCGCGGATGCGCACCGGCCCGGGCAAGAACTATCCCGCGAGCTGGCTCTACCAGCGCCGCGATCTCCCGATCAAGGTGATCGACATCTATGGCGAGTGGCGCAAGATCGAGGACCCCGACGGCACGCAGGGCTGGATGCAGGTCAATCTGCTGAGCGACGCGCGCACCGCGATGGTGGTCGGCACGATCCTCGAGATGCGCGCCGCACCGCGCTTCAACGCGCGGATCAACTGGCGCGCCGCGCCCGGAGTGGTCGGCAGGATCAGCCGCTGCGCGGGCGGCTGGTGCTGGCTCGATGTCCGCGGCCGCGGCGGCTATGTCGAGCAGAGCCACATCTGGGGCACCGAGCCCGGCGAGACGATGGGCTAGGCTGCGAAGATCGAAGGGGGGCAAATGTTCTGCCATCAATGCGGGAAGGAGATCGAATCCGACTCCCGCTTCTGCCGATATTGCGGCGCTGCGCAGGCCTTCGAGCAGCCACCGGCCGAACCTGACGACAGCGTAGTCGAACCATCCGAAACCGCGACTGCGGAACGCG
>JAEWCK010000383.1 GCA_023390675.1 Pseudomonadota bacterium | reverse complement strand
ATCTATTCGACCTTCCTCCAGCGCGCCTACGACCAGGTCGTCCACGACGTGGCGATCCAGAATTTGCCGGTGCGCTTCGCGATCGACCGCGCCGGGCTGGTCGGCGCGGCCGGGGCGACGCATGCCGGGAGCTTCGACGTCACCTATCTCGCCACCCTTCCCAATTTTATCGTGATGGCCGCCGCAGACGAGGCCGAGCTAGTGCATATGACGCACACCGCGGCGCTGCACGACGACGGCCCGATCGCGGTGCGCTACCCGCGCGGAAACGGCGTGGGCGTGGCGCTGCCGGAGGTTCCGGAAGCGCTCGAGATCGGCAAGGGCCGGGTGGTGCGTGAGGGCAAGACGGTGGCGATCCTCTCTCTCGGGACAAGGCTGGCGGAGGCATTGAAGGCCGCCGACACGCTCGAGGCCAAGGGGCTGAGCACCACCGTCGCCGACCTGCGCTTCGCCAAGCCGCTCGACGAGGCGCTGATCCGCCGCCTGCTGACCACGCACGAAGTGGCGGTGACGGTGGAGGAGGCGAGCATCGGGGGCCTGGGCGCGCACGTGCTCACCATGGCGAGCGACCAGGGGCTGATCGATGCGGGATTGAAGCTGCGCACGATGCGGCTGCCCGACACATTCCAGGACCAAGACAAGCCCGAGAAGCAATATGACGAGGCCGGGCTCAACGCCGAGCATATCGTCGACACGGTGCTGAAGGCGCTGCGCTACAACGAATCGAGCGTGGCCGACGGAGCGCGCGCCTGAACGGGTGGATCTATTTCCTGGCGGTCGCGGTGATCGTGGCGCTGGGCACGATCTGGTTCAACTGGCGCGTGTGGAAGCGGCAGCGGGCGATCGCGGCGAGCCGCGCGGCGATGTCGGCCGAGGCGTTCGCGGCGGCGCTGGCGGAGCGCGGCGTCTCGGCGGAAGTCGCCGCGACGGTGCGCGGCGTCGTCTGCGACTATGTGTATGCGCGCGGGCTGACGCCCTGGCCCGAGGACAGTCTCGCCGAGCTGCTGCTCGTCGATCGCGAGGAGATCGAATTCATGCTCGGAGATGCGCTCAAGCGGCTGTCGCTGCGCGTGCCTGCGGAGCGGGTCGCGGAGATGCCGCGGGTAATCGACCTCGCGCTCTATCTCGAGAGCCGCCGCAAGGCGGCTTCGCGCGGCTAGCCGAACAGGCGGCCGCGCAGGCTGCGGTCGCGGAGGATCTCGCGCGCGGCGTTGTGGCCGGGGGCGCCGGTGACGCCGCCGCCGGGATGCGTGCCCGAGCCGCACATGTAGAGCCCCTTGATCGGGCTGCGATAGTCGGCGTGGCCGAGCACGGGGCGCGCGGCCCAGAGCTGGTCGAGCGTGATCTTGCCGTGGAAGATGTCGCCGCCGATCAGGCCGAACTTGCGTTCGAGATCGAGCGGGGAATGGATCTGGCGGGCGATCACCGAGCCCTTGAAGTTGGGGGCGTGGCGGGTGACCGTGTCGATGATCGTGTCGGCGGCGGCTTCGCGTTCGTCGTCCCAGCTGCGCCCGCCGGGGAGCTCGGGGGCGAATTGCTGGCAGAAGAGCGTGGCGACGTGCGCGCCGGGGGGAGCGAGGCTGTCGTCCACGGTGGAGGGGATCGTGATCTCGACGATCGGCTGCTTCGACCAGCCGTGGACGCGGGCGTCGTCGTACGCGCGGTCCATGTAATCCATGCCCGGCGCGACGACGATGCCGGCGCGGTGGTGCTCCTCGTCCTTGCCGGGGAGGACGACGAAATCGGGAAGCTCGGAAAGCGCGACGTTCATCCGGAAGGTGCCCGAGCCCGCCTTGAAGCCGGCGATTCGGCGCTTGAAGTTGGCGTCTAGCGCGGACTGCGGGACGAGCTTCGGATACAGGAGCAGCGGGCCGACATTGGCGGCGACGATGCGCGCGGCGATCTCCTCACCGCTTTCGACGCGGACGCCCGCGGCCTTGCCGCCATCGACGAGGACTTCGGCGACCGGTGCTTCGAGGCTGATCTCGACGCCGGCGGCTTCGCAGGCCTTCGCCATCGCCTGCGTGATCGCGCCCATGCCGCCGACGCTGTGGCCCCACGCGCCCTTCTTGCCGTTCACTTCGCCGAAGACGTGGTGGAGCAGGACATAGGCCGAGCCGGGCGAGCTGACTCCGGCATAGTTGCCGACGCTCGCATCGAAGGCGAAGGCGGTCTTGACCGCGTCGCTCTCGAACCAGCCGTCGAGGAAGTCGCGGGCGGACTTGACGAACAGGTCGAGCACATCCTGCTGCGCGGCGAGCGGCATGCCGGTCAGGCGCCTCCCCTGCCCCGCCGCGGCGAGCAATGCGCGGACGCCGCCGCCGGCATTGGGGGGCGTCTTGAGCGCGAGATCGCGGAGGACTTGCGCGACGCGTTCGAGGGCTTCCTCATAGGCCGGGAAGGCTTGCGCATCATTCTTCGAAAAACGTGCGAACTCGGCCTGGGTGCGCGCGGTGCCGCCGCCGAGCTTGAGATAGTCGTTCTCGAACGGGAAGAAGTTGGAGATCGGGCGCTCGATCACGCGGAAGCCGTGATCGTGGAGGCGCATGTCGGCGATCACCTTGGGGCGGAGCAGGCTGACCGTGTAGCTCGCAGTCGAATTGCGGAAGCCGGGGTGGAATTCCTCGGTGACCGCGGCGCCGCCGACGACGTGGCGGCGCTCGAGCACGCGGACCTTGAGGCCGGCGCGGGCGAGATAGAAGGCGCAGACGAGGCCGTTATGCCCGCCGCCGATGATGAGGGCGTCGTAGGTTTCGGTCATTTCTCTTCCTTCTCCCTCTCCCGCTTTCGCGGGAGAGGGCCGGGGTGAGGGTGTTCTTCTTTCGGCGATAGGAAGAAGGCCC
>JAEWCK010000356.1 GCA_023390675.1 Pseudomonadota bacterium | reverse complement strand
ACGGCATCGGCTCGGTCGAGACCTATTCGGCGATGATCTTCGATTTGAAGAAGGGCCAGCAGGTCGACCAGCGCGAGATCATCCGCAAGCTCGTCGCGCTGCAGTACAAGCGCAACGACGCCGCCTTCGCGCGCGGCAATTTCCGCGTGCGCGGCGACAGCCTCGAGATCTTTCCGTCGCATTACGAGGACACTGCGTGGCGCGTGTCGTTCTTCGGCGACGATATCGAGGAGATCGTGGAGTTCGATCCCTTGACCGGTGCCAAGGTGGCGAGCCTCGATTATGTCCGCGTCTTCGCCAACTCGCACTATGTGACGCCGGGACCGACGCTCAAGCAGGCGATGGAGGGCATCCGCCACGAGCTGGCGGAGCGGCTGAAGGAGCTGGAGGCCGAGGGCAAGTTGCTCGAGCACCAGCGGCTCGAGCAGCGGACCAATTTCGACCTGGAGATGATCGCCGCGACCGGCTCGTGCGCGGGGATCGAGAATTACAGCCGCTTCCTCACCGGGCGCCTTCCCGGCGAGCCGCCGCCCACCTTGTTCGAATATCTCCCCGAGAACGCCTTGCTCTTCGTCGACGAGAGCCACCAGACGATCGGCCAGATCAACGGCATGTCGCGCGGCGACCACAAGCGCAAGATCACGCTGGCGGAGTACGGCTTCCGCCTGCCGAGCGCGATCGACAACCGGCCGCTGCGCTTCAACGAGTGGGACGCGATGCGCCCCCAGACCACTTACGTCTCCGCGACGCCGGGGGCGTGGGAGCTTGAGCAATCGGGCGGCGTGTTCGTCGAGCAGGTGATCCGCCCTACCGGCCTGATCGATCCGCCGGTCGAGATCAAGCCGGTCGAGGAGCAGGTCCAGGACCTGATCCAGGAGTGCAAGAAGACTACGGCGCTGGGCTATCGCACGCTGGTGACCACGCTGACCAAGCGGATGGCCGAGGACCTGACCGAGTATATGCACGAGGCGGGGGTGAAGGTCCGCTACATGCATTCCGACACAGAGACCCTGGAGCGGATCGAGTTGATCCGCGACCTGCGCATGGGCGTGTACGACGTGCTCGTCGGCATCAACCTGCTGCGCGAGGGACTGGACATTCCGGAGTGCGGCCTCGTCGCGATCCTCGATGCCGACAAGGAAGGGTTCCTGCGTTCCGAGACCTCGCTCATCCAGACGATCGGCCGCGCCGCGCGGAACGTCGAAGGGCGCGTGATACTCTACGCCGATCGGATGACGGGATCGATGGAACGCGCGCTCGCCGAGACCGGCCGCCGCCGCGAGAAGCAGCAGGAATATAATGCCGAGCACGGCATCACGCCCGAGACGGTCAAGAAGAATATCGGCGACATCATTGCGCACGTCGCCTCGAAGGACGGCGTGCTCGTCGAGATCGACGAGGACCGCCCCCACATGGTCGGCCACAATCTGCGCGCGTACATCGAGGAGCTCGAGAAGAAGATGCGCGATGCGGCGGCGAACCTCGAATTCGAGGAAGCCGGGCGCCTCCGCGACGAGATTCGGTCGCTGGAGGCCGAGGAGCTCGGGCTGCCCGAAGGGGAGCGCAAGGCACCGGTGATGGGACGGAGCAACGAGGGCAAGCCCGGGACCCGTAAGGGAAAATACGGCCGGACGAGCAAGACCAAATGGGGCGGCGGGCGGCGCTAGCGATCGCATCGTCCCCCGCGCCGCCTGAAGCCCTTCCCCTCGGCTTGCGTTAGCGCTACCAGTCAACGCTGACAGAGCAGCGGACATCGATCCGCGGCCATGCGTTGGAGAGTTGCCATGAAGCGTCGCCGGATCCTGCCGAGCCTGTTCGTCCTCGCGCTCGTCGCGTGCAGCGGGGGCGGCACTTCCTCGGGCGGCACGGTCACCGCCCCTGCGCCCAGTCCCGGGCCGAGCCCGTCGCCTGCGCCTTCGCCCACCGCCAGCCCGACCGGCACGCCGACTCCGCAAGCCTTCGTCCCGGCGGCCGCCGCCATCGCCACAACCGGCGGCACGCTGCGCCTCGGCAAGTGCGTCAATCTCTCCAATATGCTCGAAGCGCCCAACGAAGGCGATTGGGGCCGAGCTTTCGTCGACAGCGATATCGCCAACATCAAGGGCAAGGGCTTCACCGCAATCCGCCTGCCGGCGCGCTTCTCGGCGCACGCGCAGGCCGGCGCGCCCTATACGATCGACGCCGCCTTCATGGCGCGGGTCAAGCATATCGTCGATCTCGCGGTGGCGGCGGACCTGTCGGTGATCGTAGACATGCACCATTATGAGGAGCTGTTCACCGATCCGGCGGGCAATGCGACGCGCTTCGCCGAGATGTGGCGGCAGATCGGCGCGGCGTTCAAGGACTATCCCTCGACGGTCTATTTTGAGCTGATCAACGAGCCAAACAACAAGCTCGACGCCTCGAACTTCCTGACTGTCCAGCAGCCCGCGCTCGCCGCGGTGCGTGCCACCAATCCGACGCGGTTGGTGGTGATCGACGGACCGAGCTGGGCCAATCTCGACGTGATGCTGACGATGCCCTTCCCGGCCGATCCGAACGTCGTGCCGACCTTCCATTATTACGATCCGCAGAATTTCGGCTTCGACACCGCACCGTGGATGACTCCCGCGGTGCGCACCGATTTCGGCACGGCGCAGGACGTTGCCGACCTCAACGTGGTGGTGAACAAGCTCAGGACCTTCATCAACGGGACCGGGCGCGTGCCCTTCGCCGGCGAATATGGCGCACACGAGAGCAAGCCCGACGCGGCGCGCGCGACTTATTACGGCATGGTGAGCGCCGCGTTCGCTTCGACGGGCGTGCAGAGCTGCGCCTGGGGATACACCAACAC
>JAEWCK010000042.1 GCA_023390675.1 Pseudomonadota bacterium | reverse complement strand
GTGGACCCCGGCACAAGGCCGGGGTGACGATGAATTACGAATGCACGGCCCGGCTGTCCTCCGGCGCCTCTTCGCGGCGTTCGAGGCCGTAGTCGCGGAGGACCGCCGCCACGCGCAGGCGATAGTCGTGGAGGACGCCGGCGCGGCCCTCGGCCTGCACTTCGCGGTGGTGCGGACGGTTGCGCCACGCGCGAACCGCTTCCTCGTTGTGCCAGAAGGAGAGCGAAAGGAGCTTGCCGGGGTCGGCGAGGCTCTGGAAGCGTTCGATCGAGACGAAGCCGTCCACCTGGTCCAACTCGGGGGCGAGATCGGCGGCGAGGTCGAGATAGCGCCCGTCGGCAGGCCGGACCTCGAAGATGACCGCGATCATCGCGCGACCAGCGGCGCGTGCGGCGTCGAGACCAAGCGGAAGAAGGCGCGGTCCTCGCGGCGGATGAAGCCCTGCTCCTTCGCGAAGGCATAATTGGCGCGACCCGCCTCGCTTTCGCGTAGCCGCGCGCGATAGGCCTCGTACGCCGCGAGGCTTTCGATGTGATAGATGCCGTACGCGCGCGTTGCCGAGCCTTCGTGCGGGGCGAAATAACCAACCAGATCGGCGCCGCATTCGGGGATCGCCCGGCCCCAGGCGCGGGCATAGGCTTCGAACGCGTCGGCGCGGAACGGGTCGATCTCATATTCGATGACGCAAGTGATCATGGGGCTTTCTCCTTCGCCGCCCTTCCTAGCCGATTGCCGTACGTCGATGCTTCGGCTATGGCCGAAGTATGAAAGACGGACCCGGGATCGCGTCGATCGCCGCACTGATCGGCGACCCCGCGCGCGCCAACATGCTGACCGCGCTGATGGACGGGCGCGCGCTTACGATCAGCGAGCTGGCGCAGGCCGCGGGCGTGGCGCTGCCCACGGCAAGCGGTCACCTGACCAAATTGGGCGAGGCGGGATTGGTGACGACGCTCAGCCAGGGGCGGCACCGCTATGTGCGCCTGTCGGGAAGCGACGTCGCCGATCTGCTTGAGCGGCTGATGGGAGTCGCGCAGCGCACCGGCGCGGTGCGCACCCGGACGGGTCCGCGCGACCCGGCGCTGCGCGAGGCGCGGATATGCTACGACCATCTTGCCGGCGCGCAGGGCGTGGCGCTGATGCGGGCATTGAAGGCGCAGGGCTGGATCGGCATCGACGCGCCGACCGCGGCGGGCGAGGCTGCGCTCGCTGCGCAAGGCATCGAAGTCCCTGCCCCCGGCCGCCGCCCGATCTGCCGGACCTGCCTCGACTGGAGCGAGCGCGAGGAGCATCTCGCCGGATCGCTCGGCGCGGCGATCCTCGGCCATGTCCTGACGCGCGGCTGGGCGAAGCGCGGACCGGGCCGCGTGATCACGTTCAGCCGGCAGGGAGACGCGGCGTTCCGGGACGCTTTCGGGATCGAAAAGACGCATGACGGCGTGACTGCGGAGCGCTAAGGCGTCCGGTCATGCAACGTCCCCGGCTTTCCGTCGTCATTCCCTGCTACAATGAAGAGGCGTGCCTCGAGCTGCTGCATGCGCGCGTCTCGGCAGCGGCGCAGGCGGCGGTGGGGGACAGCTACGAGATCGTGCTGGTCAACGACGGATCGCGCGACAAGAGCTGGCAGGTGATGCAGCGCATCTCGGCGGGCGATCCGCACCTCGTCGCGATCAACCTCTCGCGCAACCACGGCCACCAGCTCGCGCTCACTGCGGGGCTCGATCTGTGCGCAGGCGAGGAAATCCTGATCATCGACGCCGACCTGCAGGACCCGCCCGAGCTGCTGACCGACATGCGCGCGGCGATGAAGAGCCAGGGCGCCGACGTGGTCTATGCAGTGCGCCGCAAGCGCGACGGCGAGACGGTGTTCAAGAAGCTGACCGCGGCCTTCTTCTACCGGATGCTCGACCGGATCACCGACACGCCGATCCCGCTCGACACCGGCGATTTCCGGCTGATGACGCGGCGCGCGCTCGACGCGTTCCTCTCGCTGCCCGAGCAGGCGCGCTTCATCCGCGGGATGGTGGCATGGGTGGGGTTCAAGCAGGTCCCCTTTCCCTATGACCGGCACGAGCGCCATGCCGGCGAGACCAAATATCCGCTCGCCAAGATGATCCGCTTCGCGCTGGATGCGATCACCGGCTTCTCGACGGCGCCCCTGCGCTTCGCGAGCCATGTCGGGCTGGTGCTGACCGGGCTCTCCGCGCTGCTCGTGCTCTACATTCTGATCGGCTTTCTGATGGGAAGCGCGATCCCGGGCTGGACCTCGCTGATGCTCGTCGTCGTCGTGCTCGGCGCGGTGCAGATGTTCGTGCTGGGGATGATCGGCGAGTATCTCGGAAGGCTCTACGTCGAATCCAAGCGGCGGCCGCTTTATCTCGTCGCCGATGTCGCGGGGCCGGTGATGGGGCACGCGCGGCTGGGCTATCGCTTCGAGGACAGCGACGAGGCGCGGGAGTTTGCGGAGGGAAGCAGCGCTCCTGCGGAAGCAGGAGCCCAAGGCCGCTAGCGAATTGTTTTGAGACCCTGGGCTCCTGCCTTCGCAGGAGCACGGCTCATTTCGGCGAGGCCAGCACGATGATCGAGAGGCCGGGCGGCATCGGCAGGCGGCCGAGGAGGTGGCGCTCCAATCCGAAGATCGCTTCGAACGCGGCGTTCAAGGGCCTGGGTGGAGGCGAATCGTCGCTGTCGTCCTTGCCGGTCAATTTGCCGAGCACGCGGTGCGCGACGGCGACGGGGAAGAGCAGCGAATTGAACCAGCGCAGCTTGCGCCAGCGCAGCCCGGCCTTTTCGAGCGCGGCGACGAGCGTGGCCTTCGAGTAGCGGCGCTTGTGGTGGTTGACCACGTCGTGCGCGCTCCACATCCATTGGTGTGCGGGGACGGTGATCAGGATCTTGCCGCCGGGCCTGAGCACCGACGCGATCGCCTTCAATGCCGCGACATCGTCCTCGACATGCTCGACCACGTCGAGCACCGCGACGAGATCGTAGCTGGCGGGCGCGACGCCGCTCAGCTCGGGGAGCGGCGCCGAGCCGACCGGCTTGCCGAGACGCTCGCCCGCCTTGGCGGCGGCGGTCTCGTCGATCTCGATCGCGTCGACTTCGCCGAAGCTCGCGAGCATCGGCAGATTGTGCCCGGTGCCGCAGCCGATCTCGAGGATACGCGCGCCCTGCGGCAATTCGCCGTAGCGGGTCAGATAATCCGAGAGAATCTCGCGGCGGGCGCGATACCACCAGTGCGTGGAGTCGTGCGCGGCCATGCGATCGTAGACGATGCGGTCCATCTTATTTGAATACCAGAAAGCGATTGAGCGCGAAGGTGACGAGCGGCGTGACAAACACCACCGGGAGCAAGGGCACCCAGGTCGGCTGGTGGAGCGGGCCGGTGCAGACCCAGGTGAAGCCGGCATTCATCGCCATGCCGACCGACTGGACCGCGACGAACTTCGACTGGGTGCCCATGCCGCCTTCGGCACTGTGCCCCTTGAAGCTCCAGCGGCTGTGGAAGACATAGCCGAACACCACGGCGACGAGGAAGCCCGCGACCGAGGCGGCGACGGGATGGATCGCGTAGGTGGCGAGCGGCCAATAGACCGCGGCGTATACGACGGTGGAAAGCCCGCCGACGATCCCGAAGCGGATCAGCTGGCCGAGCACGCCGCTCTCCCGCATCGTATCGAACCGTTGTTGCAGCGCCGCCACTTTGCCTTGCCCTCGAAGTGCGGGCCGCCCTAAAGCCTGCGAAGGAGCGAGGGAAGCGGTTTTGAATCTCGACAAGCTGCGCGGTCTGCGCCTCGACGACGAACTGAGCTGCAACTGGCTGCGCTGGACGCTGCTGTTC
>JAEWCK010000325.1 GCA_023390675.1 Pseudomonadota bacterium | reverse complement strand
CGGCGGCGCAGCACGAGCCAGCCGCCGAGGCCGAGCAGCGCCGTCACTGCCGCGCCGAGCAGGCCCCATAGCCACGGCGCAGTCCCCGAGGGTTCCGCCGCAGGTGCGGGCGGGGGAACGGGCTGCGCAAGCGGCGTGGCGACTGCCGAAGGGGTCACCGCCGGCGGCGTGAAGGTCGCCGTGGCGGCGGGAATGTGGGTGGGTGTCGGCGCGGGTGCGGACGTGGGGACGGAAGCGGGCTGGCGGCGGACCGTTTCCGCAGGCGCGCGCGGCGCGGCGCCGGCTGGCGCAGGCGTCGGGGTTGCCGAAGGAGTCGGCGCGGGCGCGGGCGTCGGCGTCTGGCCGCCGAGGCTGAAGCGCTCGGGTACCACGCCGGGCAAGGTGAACTCGCTGGGCGTGCGCGAGGGCGCAGGGCTTGGCGCGGGCGATGGCGACGGAGCAGCCTGGTTCTGGGCGCGCGCCAGCGGTGCGGCAGCCGCCGCGACGGCGAGCCCCGCCAGCGCCCCGATCGCGTGCCTGCCTGACTTCACGAACAAGACACTAAGCCGCGAAGATGAACCGCGGCTGCACATCGTCCGCGGCTAGTCGCGCGTCAGCCGCGCCTCGCCGACGACCGACGAGCGATTGTCGCGGCGGCGGCGCTCGCCTAAGCCCCGCGCCAAAGGGAGCAGGTGTGAGCGAACGAGCGGGCCGCGGCCTCGGCTATATTCCGGCGATCGACGGGCTGCGCGCCGTGGCGGTCGTATCGGTGATCCTCTTCCACCTCTGGCCGGGCGTGCTGCCGGGCGGGTTCACCGGCGTCGACATCTTCTTCGTGATCTCGGGCTTCGTCGTGACCGGATCGCTGCTCGGCCGCGAGTTCGTGAGCCTGGGGCAGCTTGCGGCTTATTTCTACGCGCGGCGGCTGATGCGGATCATGCCGGCGCTGGTGGCGATGCTGCTCGCGACCTTCCTCGCGGCGCAGCTCTTCATTCCCGATGCGTGGCTCAGCAACAGCCTCGCGCAGGTCGGCCGCTTCGCGTTCTTCGGCCTCAGCAACATCGTGCTGGCGACCGATACCGACAGCTATTTCGGCCCGCAGGCGGCGTACAATCCCTTCACCCACACCTGGTCGCTGGGCGTGGAAGAGCAATTCTACCTCGCTTTCCCCTTCATTCTCTATTGGCACCAGCGGCTTAACGCCGGACCGAAGGCAGTGCGGCTGGTGGCGATCCTCTCCGCCTGCTCGCTGCTGATCTGCGCGGCGCTCGCGGCGGTTGCGGCCAAATTCGCCTTCTACCTGATCTTCGCGCGCTTCTGGGAGCTGGGCGCTGGCATGCTGCTCTGCCTGACGCGCGAGCGATGGCGCGATTGGGCCGTGGCGCGCGGCTGGCTCGCGCCGCTCGGACTGGTGCTGATCGCGGGCGGCTTCGCCGCGCCCGAGGGACCGCTTTTCCCCTTCCCGTTCGCGCTGCTGCCGATGGCAGGAACCGGCGCGCTGATCATGGCGATCGTCGCAGACCGCGCCCCGCGCGCGCTGGCCGGGCAACCGATGGTGGCGGTGGGGTTGCTCTCTTATTCGCTGTACCTGTGGCACTGGCCCGTCTTCGTGCTGTTCCGCTGGACCTGCGGGCTCCACACGCTGCCGCTCCAGCTGCTCGCGCTCGGCATCGCGACGCTGCTCGCCACCGCTTCGTATCTGCTCGTCGAAAGGCCGCTGCGCGGGAGCCCGCGCATCGCCGCGATGCCCCGGGGGCGCGTGGTTTGGTGGGCGATCGGAACGGTTCTGCTATCGGCGGGTGCCGCGCAGTCGATGATCGCGCTGCACGACAAGATTACGCTCAGCGTCACGCGAGACCGCGTCGCATGGTACGCCGAGGAGACACGGCCACTCGATCCGGCGAAGAGCCATTGCGCACTGGCTCCGCAGTCCCGCAGCCTCGGCGGCGGCAAGGCGACCGGATGGACGACCGGCTGCCGCGGCGGCTTCCGCCTGTTCGTGCCGGGGGATTCGCATGCGCTCGCCTATGTCCCGGCGCTGCGCCAGCTCGCTGCGGAGACCGGCGCGGAGGTGCGCATCTATTTCCGCGCGGGCTGCCCCTATTTGCGATTGATCGAGACGCAGGCTTCGCGGCCGAGGTGCAAAGGCTTCTACGACGCAGTCGAGGCCGATATCCGCGGCGCGGCCGGGCCGGGCGATGTCGTCTTCCTGCCGGGCCTGCGCATAACCCGCATCACCAACCAGTTCGACAACGACCGCGACCTGATCGGCCCGCACGACGACGCAGTCTCGCCACAGGCGTTCGACGAAGCGAAGGCGCTGTTCACCAGGTTGGGCGCGAGCGGCGCACATATCCTGCTCGAAGCGCCCAAGCCGCTCTTCCCGAGCCCGACCTTCCGCTGCGTCGACTGGTTCAACGCCGCCAATCCGATCTGCCACGGCCTGACGATCAGACAAGACGACATGCTCGCGCGCCGCCGCAAGGTGGTGCGGGGCATGCGCGCGCTCTCGGCGAGCGTTCCCGGAACCGCGGTGTGGGATCCGCTGCCGCTGCTCTGCCCCCGCGACCCGTGCGAGGCGCTGCCCGGGGGGCGGCCGCTGTTCTTCGATGGCGACCATCCGAGCGGGCTCGGCAACGACAGGATATATGCAGATTTGCGCCGCACGATCCTGTCGCTGCGCGGCTAGCTACTTGGCCTCCACCGCCGACTGGTCGAGCGGCACCACCGGCAGCAGCACGCTGCTCGATTGCGCGCCGCCATACATCAGCGTCACCGTCGCCTTCTGATAGTCTTCGGGCTTGGCGAAGAAGATGTTGGGCACGTATTTCTGCGGGTTGCGGTCATAGACCGGGAACAGGCTCGACTGGACCTGGATCATGATCCGGTGCCCCGGCTGGAAGACGTGGTTCACCGTGGGCAGGCGGAACTTGTATTCCTGCACCTTGTTCGCCGGGATCGGCTCGGGCTTCGAGAAGCTGTTGCGATAGCGTCCGCGGAAGATGTCGAGCGCGATCGGCAGCTGGAACCCGCCCATCTCCTTCTTTCCCGCCACTTCGTCGGGATAGACGTCGATCACCTTGACGACGAAATCGCCGTCGGTGCCCGTCGTCTTGGCGAAGATGTCGGCGAGCGGCGCGCCCGAGACGCGGACCGGTGCGGTCAGCGGCTCGGTCGCATAGGTCATCACATCGGGCCGGCCGTCGACGAAGCGCTGGTCGGTGACGAGATAGGTCGACCAGCGGCCGTCCTGGAAATTGACCGGGCGCGGCAGATGCGGGACCGGCTTGGCGGGATCCGAGACATAGGAGTCCGAGCCCGCGCCGGGCTTGTCGAAGCTCAGCCCTTCCTTGGGCGCGAGATAGATCGGCGTGAGCCTGGTGTCGCACCCGTCGTCGCAGGCGAGCGGCCATTTGCTCAGATATTCCCAGCGGTTCTCGCCGGTGTTGTAGAAGCTGGCCTTGGCCGGCGTGAAGGGCGGCGCGCCGTCCTTCAGATACGCGTTGAAGAACGGCAGCAGGATGTCGCGGCGCGCCTGGAGCGCGGTGTCCCCCTCGAAATTGAGCACGCCGAGGCTCGAGCCGTTATAGTTGAAGCCCGAATGGCGCCACGGGCCCATCAGCAGGAAGTTCCTGTCGGCCGCCGGCGTCTTCTGCATCGCCTCCCACGAGTGGATCGCGCCGTACATGTCCTCGTGATCCCAGATGCCCTGCTCCCACAGCGTCGGGACGTTCGAGGGATTCTTCGCGATCAGCTTGTCGAGTGCCTGCTCCTGCCAGAACTCGTCATAGGCGACGTGCTGCGACATCTTGTTCCACGCCGGAAGCTGGTCGTAGCCGAACTGCTTGGCCCAATCCCCGGCCGATCCGACCTTGCGGAAAGTGTCGTAATCGTCCCAGTCGGGCCGGTACGGCGCCTTGCCGTCGCCCTTGTAGCCGGTCTGCGCGCCGATCCAGCCGATATTGGCGAGGCGGAACGCGCCGTAATGGAACCAGTCGTCGCCCATCCAGCCGTCGATCATCGGGCTCTCGGGCGCCGCTACCTTGAGCGCCGGATGCGGGTTGAGCAGCGCCATGACGACGGTGAAGCCCTCATAGCTCGAGCCGAGCATGCCGACCTTGCCGTTGGTCTCGGGGATGTTCTTCACCATCCAGTCGATCGAATCCCACGCGTCGGTGGTGTGATCGACCTTGGTGGGATTGAGCGGCCCGACCGGCGGACGCGTGATGACGTATTCGCCCTCGGACTTGTACTTGCCGCGGATGTCCTGGAACACGCGGATATAGCCGTTCCTGACGAACACCTCGTCGCCTTCGGGCAGCGCGTTGATCATCTTGCCCGTGTCGCTGCGCTTGACGCGCCCCGCGGCGTTGTACGGCGTGCGGGTGAAGAGGATCGGCGCGTTCTTCGCGCCCTTGGGGATGACGATCACGGTGTAGAGCTTCACTCCGTCGCGCATCGGGATCATCACTTCGCGCTTGATGAAGTCCGAAGGCTGCGGCGGCGGCGAGAAATTGGCCGGAATGTCGTTGAAGTCGGCCGGCGACTGCTGGGCATAAGCGGTGGCGGGGATCAACGCCGTGGCGGCGAGCAGAGCGATCAGCGACTTGTTCATGAACGACTCCCTGTCTGGATGCGCGAGTCGATAGGCCCAAACTCGTATCAAATGAAAGGGCCCGCCCCTCGCGTTCGAAGGGCGGGCCCTGCGACCCTGATATTTCCGCCCGATGTCAGGCGTGCTCGGGCTCGCCATAGAGCTCGGCATCGACCGTCTCGGTGACGTGCGGGCGCGTCGCGGCGAGCGGGCCGATGCCCGTCTCGCGCGCGGTGCCCACCCGGAACGCCGCCGAGGTGCGGCCTTCGCGCCCGTCGGGGAGCGTGTAGCGCGCTTCGGCGACCACGATCGGGTTGAAGCTGCGCCCCATCTCCTCGGTCTTGGGCGCGGCAAGGTGCGCGTCGATCCGCGCGCCCTCGCCCGGCTCGATCGTCATCGGCTCGACCGCCGCGTCGCGATGCTCGGTGAGCAGCCGCTCCATGTCGGTGTCGCTCGCCTCGGTCAGCATGAAGGTCGAGATGCGGACGTCCTTCGCGGGCGTGTCGCCCGAATTGCCGACGGTAAGCTCGATATCGACGACCGCTTCCTCCTCGTGCGTGGTGCCGGCGCGGACCGGGCGCAGGCCCAGTTCCAGCCACGGGCGGCGCGAAACCGGCGCGGGCGCGTCGACGATGCCGGCGAGGTCCTCCTTATCGGGCTCGCTGATTTCGGCTTCCTCGGCAGTGCCGATGGTAGCCGCGGCGGCAGCGGCGACTTCGGGCTCGACGCGCGGCGCCGCATAAGCCGGCGTGGCGGGCTCGATCGCCGGGGCGGTAAGCATCGGCTCGGCGACTGGCATCGGCTGGGGCGCGACAACCGGCTCGTCGACCACCGTGGTCACCGGCGTTTCGTCATAGACGACCTCGTCACGCCGGCGGCGCGA
>JAEWCK010000309.1 GCA_023390675.1 Pseudomonadota bacterium | reverse complement strand
GTGATCAGCACCGCCGCCGGCCTGGGCTCGGGATGCCGCACGGCGATTTCCGCGGCAAGCCCCAGCCCGTCCAGCGCCCCGCCCAGCCGGTAGTCGGTCAGCACGAGCCCGTAGCGCGCGCCGTCGGCGATGCGCGCCAGCGCGCTCTCTGCATCCCCGACGGCGTCGAACGCCAATCCCCAGCGCGCGAGCACGTCGCCCAGCGCCGCGCGGACGTCCTGATCGTCCTCGACCACGAGCAGCGGTAGCTCGTGCGCACGCGGCATCGCGGCGATCCCGGGGCGCACCAGGCGGACCGGCTCCGCGGCGGCCGCAGCCGGCTGGGCCACGCTGAACCGCGATCCCCATCCCGGCCGCGACGCCAGCCGGATCTCCGAGCCGAGCAGAGCCGCCCCGCGCCGCGCGATCGACAGTCCGAGCCCCAGCCCCTTGCGGCGATCGCGCTCGGGATTGCCGAGCTGGACGAACTCGTCGAAGATTCGCTCGCGATCCTCCGGGCCGATGCCGGTGCCGGTGTCCCACACTTCAAGCTGCACCACGTCCCCGCGCGGCCGCGCCGCGATCAGCACCCCGCCTTGCGCAGTGTTGCGCAACGCGTTCGAGACGAGGTTCGAGAGCACCTGCTCGATCAGCGCCTCGTCGCTCGCCACCCATTCGCCGTTCGAGCGGAAGCGCAGCTCGATCCCGCGCTCGATCGCCTGCGGCAGGAACACCTGGCTTAGCCGGTCGAACAGCGCATCGACGTCGACCGGCGCGGTCTGCGGCTTCACTACGCCCGCCTCGAGCTTCGAGATGTCGAGCAACTTGTCGAACAGCGATTCCATCACGCCGACGCTGTCGTGCAGCTTGGCGACCACCGCGCGCCCTTCTGCGTCGAGATTGAGCGCGTCGAGCGAGGCCGAGAACAGGCTCAGCGCATAGAGCGGCTGGCGCAGATCGTGGCTGGCCGCGGCGAGGAATTGCGACTTGGCGAGGTTGGCGAGCTCCGCCTTGCGCCGCGCCTCCTCCGCCTCGCTCTTCTGCCGCTCGAGCGCGGCGAGCAGTTCCTCGTTCTCGAAGCGGATGCGGAACCCCTCGCGCACCGTTTTCGCCTGCGTGCGGCAATAGGCGCCCATCGTGACGCCGAAGAGCGCGGAGGCGATTCCGAGCAAGGTGTAGCCGAAATTCCCCGTCGCGAGCAGGCGTACGAGCACAAAGGCGAAGATCAGCCCGATCACCGTATAGGCGCCCGCCGGCGCATAGGCCTGAGCGGGGACTGCGCCGCTGGTGATCGAATAGAGGCAGCACATCACCAGCGCGATCGTCACCGGATGCCCGGGATGGCCGAACAGGAAGATCGTCGATCCCCAGACCACCCCGATCCATGCCTGTTGCAGCACATAATAATGCGCCCAGCGCTCGAGCGCGTCGTCGGGCGGGTCCGCGCGGCGGAAGCGCCGGATCAATATTTCGCGCCAGATCTGCCCGGCCGCCTGGAACGCCGTCCACCCCGCGATCGCGGGCCATGCCGTGTAGAGCGCCCCGGTGCCGATCATGTAGAGCGTGACGACGATCGCCGCCATCGAAGTGGCGCGCATCTGGGCATAGAGCGTGCGGATCGACTCCGCCCGGATGCGATCGATCAATCGATCAGCCCCATGCTGCGCGCGCGGATGATCGCATGCGTGCGGCTATGCGCGCCGAGCAACTGGAAGAGCTCGGTCAGGTGCGCGCGCACGGTGCGCTCGGCGATCCCCAGCCGATGGCGGATCTCCTTGTTGCCATGCCCCTCGGCGAGCAGGTCGAGCACCTGCGCCTGCCGCGCGGTGAGCGCCGGCGGTGCGCCCGGCGCGCCGCCCGTGTCCTCGAAGCCGGTTCCCCCGGCGAGCACGCGATCGATGATCTCGGCGATGCGCTCGGGCGCCATCGTCTTGGCCAGGAACCCGCGCGCGCCGCAGGTGCGGGCGCGGACGCGCACCGCGATATCGTTGCGCCCCGAGATCAGGATCTGGGGGAGATCGGGCAGCCGCGCGGAAAGCATGCCGAGCAGCGCGAAGCCGTCCTCCCCGGGCAGTCCGACATCGATGATCGCCACGTCCGGCCGCACCTCCTCCACCGAGCGCAGCGCCTCGCCCGCATCGGCGGCGAAGCGCAGGCGCCATGCCGGGCGGAGCGCGCGCATCATGTAGGCGAGCCCATCCCGGAACACCGGATGATCCTCCGCGATCAGAACAACGGTCAAGACGAAATCCCCCTTTTCCGTCCGAACGATAGCGGGTCGCACCCGCCCGCGCACTTGCCTGATTAGGCAATTTACGCGGCGGCCCCGATTCCCGACACAGGCCGGGCGCCTTTCAGCGTTATTCCGCTGGGAGGACAAGCAGTTATCGACTGACAGGGAGTATTGGTATGTCCAACAAGCTGCGTTTCGCGCTGGCCGCCGCGGCCGGCCTCTATTTCGCTTCCGCCGCCGGCGCGCCGACCGCGACCGCCGGGTCGATGGCGCAGGGCTGCAACGGCGTCGTCAACATCCTCGTCTGGGGCTGCGCGCCGTGGGACAACAACAACGGCCCCAAATATCCCTATTATCGCAAGAAGAAGCAGAATCTGCCCGCGAACCAGACCCAGATCGTCGATCGCAACGGGCAGAAGATGGCGCTGTACAACGGCCAATATTATCCGCTGGCCGGCGGAAACGTCATCGCTCCGGGCGGCGCCAACGTCGTCGCTTCGGGCGGCGGCAATGTCGTCGCCTCGGGCGGCGGCAACATGATCTCGGTCTGGTCGCAATAACCGCCGGGAGGCCCCCCCCCGGGGGGGGGCCCGGGGGCCAAAATACAAAAACCCC
>JAEWCK010000298.1 GCA_023390675.1 Pseudomonadota bacterium | reverse complement strand
GGCATCACCACATCGGTGAAGAGCAGCGACACCGGCTGGCCGCGCTCGATGATGCGCAACGCCTCGCGCCCGTCGCGCGCGTCGATCACGGCATAGCCGAGCTCGCGTAGCGCTTCGACCGAATAGCCGCGAACGCGCTCCTCGTCCTCGACCACCATCACTGCCTCGCCAGGCCGCGCGCGCGGCGGTTCGGTCGCTGGTCGCTCCAGCACCGGCTGCACCGCGCCGGCATCGACGGGCAGATAGACGCGCACCGTGGTCCCCACATCGGGCGCAGTCTCGATCCGCACCGCGCCGCCCGATTGCCGCACGAAGCCAAACACCTGACTGAGCCCCAGCCCGGTGCCCTTGCCCACGCCCTTGGTGGTGAAGAAAGGATCGAAGGCGCGCGCGGCGACTTCGGGAGCCATGCCCGATCCGGTGTCGGCGACGGCGATCTCGACATAGTCGCCCGGCGCGATCTCGAGCGCGGCCGCGGCGTCGGCATCGAACGCGGTGCCGGCGGTGGTGATCGTCAGCAGCCCGCCCCCCGGCATCGCGTCGCGCGCGTTGACCGCGAGGTTGAGGATCATGTTCTCGAGCTGGTTCGGGTCGACGCGCGCGGGCCGCAGCCGATCGGGGAGCACGGTCTCGACGGTCACGTCCTCGCCGAGCGTGCGGACGAGCAGCTCGATCATGCCGGTGACGAGCCGGTTGACGTCGACCGCAACGGGCGCGAGCGGCTGCTGGCGCGAGAAGGCGAGCAGCCGCTGGGTGAGCGCGGCGGCGCGCGTCGCGCCGTCACGCGCGGCCGTCAGATAGCGGTCGAGATCGCTGGAGCCCTGCGCGACCCGGCGCTCGAGCAGGTCGAGCGCGCCGATTACCACGGCGAGCATGTTGTTGAAGTCGTGCGCGATGCCGCCGGTCAGCTGGCCCACCGCCTCCATCTTCTGCGCCTGACGGAGCTGCTCCTCGGCCTGCATCAGCTGCGCGGTGCGCTCGCGGACCGCCGCCTCGAGCTCCTCGCGCGAGCGCGCGAGCACCTCCCGCGCATCGACGATGTCCTGGATGTCGGTGCAGGTGCCGAACCAGCGCGTGATCGTGCCGCTCTCGTCGCGCACGGGCTGGGCGCGGCCGAGCACCCAGCGATACTCACCCGAATGGTGCCGCAGCCGATATTCGATATGATAGAATTCACCGGTCTCGAGACAGTGCCGCCAGAGCGCCCAGGCCCGCTCCTGATCGTCGGGATGGAACATGCCGCTCCACGCCTCGCCGTCGGTCGAGCCGAAGGGCACGCCGGTATATTCGTACCAGCGATGGTTGTAATAATCGTGATAGCCGTTGGGCAAAGTCGACCAGATCATCTGGTCGATCGAATTGGCGATCGCGCGGAATTTCTCTTCGCTTTCCTTGAGCGCCGCCACGGCAGCGACGCGCTCGACGGCGTCCCATGACGTTTCGGCCGCCGCTTCGATGAAGGCGACTTCCTCGGCGGTCCAGTCGCGCGGCGCCGCGGTATTGATCGATAGCACTGCGAGCCACTGCCCGCCGCGCAGCAGCGGCACGCCCACGCCCGCCGCCGCCATCTTGCTCAGCTGTCCGCCCGGCGCCTCGCGCGCGATGTCGCGCAGCACGACGGTCTGCCCCTGGCGATAATGGTCCGCGTTGGAGCCGAGCGCCGCGACGTCGATCACGCCTTCGAGCGGGGGCATCGTGCCGTTGGTCCAATAGGGGCCGAACTGCACGCTATGTTCGCCCAGCACGCGATAGAAGCCGACCCGGTCGACTCCGAGCTGCGTCCCCAGCGCTTCGGCGGTGAAGCGCATCAGCGCATTGACGTTGTCGAGCGTACGCTGCTGCTCGGCCAGCGCGTGAAGGAATGCCTGCGCCTCGTTGGCCTCGCGCAGCTCCTCGGCAGCGGAGCGCGCCGCTTCCTCGGCCGCCTTGCGCTCGGTGATGTCGAAGCTCACCCCCGGAAAGCGCACCGGCTGCCCCGCATCGTCGAAGATCACGCGGCCTTGGGTCAGCAGCCAGCGCGCATCGCCATTGGGACGCAGCACGCGGAATTCGAGCGCGAGCGGTTCGCGCGTGACGACCGCCTGCTGGACGGCCCGGCTGAGCAAGCCGCGATCCTCCGGGTGGATGAACTCGAGCACCTCTTCGAAGCTGCCGCCTTCGGAAACACGGCCGGCCTCGATTCCGAACAGCCGCGCGAAGCGCGCGTCGCCGGTGATCCGGCCGGTCGCCGCACTCCAGTCCCAGGTGCCGATGCCTGTGGAGGCATTCAAGGCGAGCTGGAGCCGCTCTTCGCTCCGCTGGAGGGCCTCCTGCGCCTCGGCCCGCTCGGTGACGTCGGTCGCAGCGACGAAGATATCGGTGGTATTGCCGTTGGCGTCCTTGATCGGCTGATAGACGAAATCGAGCACCCGCAATCGGGGCTCGAGGTCCGGCGCGTGGACCAGCTCGACACGCATGCCGTCGGCGCGGAACGCCTCGCCGCTGGCATAGACATGGTCGAGCAGATCGACGAACCCCTGCTCGACGACTTCGGGCAGCGCTTCGGCGACGGAGGAGCCGACCACCTGGCGTCCGCCGACGAGCTCGAGATAAGCCGGGTTAGCGATCTCGAAGATATGGTCGGGGCCATGGAGCAGGGCGACTGCGCCCGGAGCCTGGTGGAAGAATTCGCGCATCCGCTCGACTTCGGCGAGGCGGGCGCGCTCTGCGAGCACGGCGCGCGTCGTCTCATTGCCCTGGTTGAGCACGCCGAGCACGCGCCCCTCGGCGTCGCGGATCGGCGTAAAGCTGTAGTTCCACCAGGTTTCTTGCGGCCGGCCGTTGCGCTCCATCGGCAGCATCTGGTCGTAGATAGCGAAGCCTTGGCCGGTCTCCATCACTTCGGCCATCTGCGGGCCGACCACGTCCCAGATGTCCGCCCAGACCTCGGCCCCGGGGCGGCCGAGCGCCCAGGGATGGCGATCGGCGGGGATCGGCGCCCAGGCGTCGTTGTAGAGCAGGTACATCTCCGCGCCCCAGTAGAGCGCGGCGGGGAAGCTCGACGCCAGCGCCATGTCGAGCGCGAACTTGAGCGGCTGCGGCCAGTGTTCGGGCGGGCCCAGCGGGTGTGAATTCCAGCTAAAGCCGCGGATTCGTTCGGCCATTTCGCCGGCATGATCCAGAAATTGCAGTGCCGGGCCCATGGTCAAGCGATGCGGGCGGGACCGGCCTGAGTCAACTCGACTCGGCCGCCTATCCGGTTATTGAGGACAAAAGAGGAGAGAACTGGATGAAGCTCGCAAGCCTGAAGCACGGACGCGACGGCAAGCTCGTGGTCGTCTCGAACGACCTCGCCTGGTATGCGAGCGCGAGCATGATCGCGCCGACGTTGCAGGCGGCGCTCGACGATTGGGATCGCGTCGAAGCCGATCTCCGCAATCTGGCGACCGATCTCGAGCATGAAGCGATCCCGCGCGAGCGCTTCCACGAGCGGCTCGCCGCGGCGCCGCTCCCGCGCGCCTATCAATGGGCCGACGGCTCGGCCTATGTGAACCATGTCGCGCTGGTGCGGCAGGCGCGGGGAGCGGAGATGCCCGACAGCTTCTGGCACGATCCGCTGATGTATCAGGGCGGATCGGACGGCTTTCTCGGGCCGCGCGACGCGATTCCGCTCGCTGATCCCGCCTGGGGCTGCGATCTCGAGGCCGAAGTGGTGGTCGTGACCGGCGACGTGCCGCTGGGCGCGAGCCGGGAGGAGGCGCTCGCTGCGGTGCGGCTGGTGGGGCTCACCAACGACGTGTCCTTGCGCAACCTCATCCCGGGCGAACTCGCCAAGGGATTCGGCTTCTTCCAGTCCAAGCCCGCCAGCGCCTTTTCGCCGGTATTCGTCACCCCCGACGCGCTGGGCGACTGGTGGCAGGGCGGCAAGCTCCACCGCAAGCTGATGGTCGACGTCAACGGCAAGCCTTTCGGCCGCGCCGAGGCGGGCGAGGACATGACCTTCGATTTCGGCACGCTGATCGCGCACGCCGCGAAGACGCGCGCGCTGGGGCCTGGAACGATCATCGGATCGGGCACCGTCTCGAACCGCGACAGCGACGGCGGGCCCGGCAGACCGGTGGCCGATGGCGGCGTCGGCTATTCGTGCATCGCCGAGATCCGCACGATCGAGACGATCCGGAGCGGCCAGCCGGAGACTCCCTTCCTGACCGACGGCGACAGCGTGCGCATCTGGGCCGAGGACGACAAGCATCACCCGATCTTCGGTGTGATCGAGCAGACCGTCAGGGGATAGGTTGCGAATGGACGCGCGCTTTCCGATCTCGACGCCATGACCGGCGCGAGCGGCTATAGCGTGTTCGAGACCGTGGCGGGCTTTGCCGCGATCGGCTGGAACGCCACGGGCATCAGCAGCTTCAGGCTGCCGGCGGGCACGGAGGGGGAGGCGGAGCGGGCGCTGCTTCGGCGCCTGCCGGGCGCGACGCCGGCATCGCCGCCCGCGCCGGCGCAGGCCGTCATCGACGATGCGCGGCGCTATTTCGCTGGGGAACGCGTCGACTTCACGGGCGTGCCGGTGGATCTTGGGGCGCAGGAGCCGTTTTTCGAGCGCGTCTATGCCGTTGTGCGCCAGCTCGGCTGGGGCGAGACGGCGACCTATGGCGCGATCGCGCGGATGTTGGAGGCGGGTCCCGAGTTTGCCCGCGACGTCGGCCAGGCAATGGCGGCCAACCCGGTGCCGCTGATCGTCCCTTGCCACCGCGTGACGGCCGCGAACGGGCGAATCGGCGGCTTCTCGGCGCCCGGCGGGTCCTTGTCCAAGGCGCACATGCTCGGGATCGAGGGCGTCGAAGTGCGGGACGGCGTCGTCACTCGCGACATGCCACAGCTGGGTTTGGGCTTCTAGAAGCCGAACGCCCCTTGGCGGTCGATCAGCGGCCAGCGGCCGAGCTCGATATGCTGAGTCGCGCCAAGGATGCTGTGGATCAGCACGAAGTCGGTCGCTTCCCAGCCGAGCGGCTCGATCGTCCGCTGGAAGGGCCGCCCCTTGCGATAGAGCAAGGTGACGTGCGGCTTGAGCGACCAGTCGCGCCGCAGCAGCTCCTGGCGTTCGAGCTTCGCACGGAGCTGCGCGCCCAGCTCCGCGAGCGCGCCGATACGACGGCTCGGGCGAAGCGCGATCGAATCGTTGCCCGCCGAGAGCCTGTCGAGCGTGACCGCTATCGGCGCGGCGGCGATCGATTGGCCGATCTCGATCATGCGGCGCGCTTCGTCATAGGGGCGATGCTCGAAATCGTCGGTAATGCCGAGCGTGATGTGCAGCCGGTCGTTGCGGACGATGCTCTCGGCGAGCCCGAGCTGATCGCGATGCAGGCCGATCAGGTTGCGCTGGCGCGGCGGCGGAAGCAACGCGTAGAACAGGCGATGGCCATAATCGGGCATGACGGCGCTTCTCAGTGAAAGTCGCGCGACCGGACCGGGATAAGGTCCGGCGCCTTGAGGCTGCGCCGCGGCGGCCAGCTTTCGAGCGCGCGCTGGCGTGGCAGCTTCAAACGGTCGCGCGGATCGATCTCGCCGCCATGCGTCGCGCCATCGCCGGGCATGGTCCTGTACGGCAGCTCGAGATCGCCGACTTCGCGCAGCCAGGGCGTGAGGTCGGTTATCGCCTCGGCGACGACATGGATCACGATCCCTTCGCGCTGCACGCGCCCGCGTATCGCGAGCATCGTCGCCGACATCACCGTGCGCCGATTGGCCTCGAACCGATCGGCCCAGAGCACGGCATTGGCGATGCCGGTCTCGTCCTCCAGCGTGACGAACACCACGCCCTTGGCGCTGCCCGGCCGCTGCCGGACGAGGATCAGCCCGGCGACTTCGACGCGTTGCCCGTCCTTCATATCGAGCAGATCGCCGCACCGCACGATCCGCTGCGCCGCGAGCCGATCGCGCAGGAAGGCGACCGGATGCTGACGCAGCGACAATTGCGTCGCGCGATAATCCTCGACCACCTCGCGCCCCTCGGTGAGCGGGATGAGCGCGACGGGCGCTTCGGCGCTTTCGGGCACGGTCTTTCCCTCGCGCGCGTCCGCTGCGCTGAACAGGTCGAGCGGCGCCTGTCCGAGCCCCTTGACCGCCCACAGGGCCTGTCGCCGATTCAGCCCGAGCGCCTGAAAGGCGTCGGCCCGTGCCAGCCGTTCGAGCGCCGCAGGCTTCACGCGCGAGCGGCGCCAGACATCCTCGATCGAGACGAAGGGCCCGGCCGCACGCGCGCGGAGGATCGCATCGGCATCATCCTTGGCGAGCCCCTGCACGATCCGCATGCCCAGCCGGATCGGCTGCAGGCTCGTCCAGTCGGCATCGGTGCCCCAAAAGGCTTTGTGCCGCGGTCGGGGGTTCGGACCGGCGGTCACGATGCGCGTATCCCAGTCGCTGTCGTTGATGCACACCGGCATTGCTTCGACACCGTGCGTTCGCGCATCGCGGATCAGCTGCGCGGGCGCATAGAAGCCCATCGGCTGCGCGTTTAGCAGCGCACAGCAGAACACGTCCGGGTGGTGGCACTTCATCCACGAGGAGGCGAGCGCGATCTTGGCGAAGCTCGCGGCATGGCTCTCGGGGAAACCGTAATTGCTGAAGCCCTTGATCTGCGCGACCAGCCGCTCGGCGAATTCTTGGCTCACGCCGCGTTCGAGCATGCCGCTGATCAGTTTGGGGCCGAACTCGCCGATGTCTCCGCTCGATTTGAACGTCGCCATCGCGCGGCGCAGCCGGTCGGCCTCGCTCGGCGTGAAGCCGGCGCCGACGATCGCGACCTGCATCGCCTGTTCCTGGAACAGCGGCACGCCCAGCGTCTTCTCCAGCACTTCCTTGAGCGCGGGCGAGGGATAATCGACCAAATGCCGATTCTGCCGCCGCTTGAGATAGGGGTGCACCATATTGCCCTGGATCGGGCCCGGGCGGACGATCGCGACCTGGATCGCGATGTCGTAGAAATTCTCCGGCAGCATCCGCGGCAGCATCGACATCTGCGCTCGGCTCTCGATCTGGAACACGCCCAGCGTATCTGCCTGCTGGATCATCGCGAAGGTCGGCGGATCGTCCTTCTGCATCGCAGGAGAGGCCAATGTGAGACGCGTCTGCTTGTGCTCGGCGAGCAGATCGAAGGCGCGCCGCATGCAGCCGAGCATGCCGAGGCCGAGAATGTCGACCTTCATGAAGCCCAGTTCCTCGATATCGAGCTTCTCCCATTCGATGACGCGGCGATCGATCATCGCGGCGGGCTCCACGGGGATGAGATCGTGCAATTTGTCGCGCGTTAGCACAAAGCCGCCCGGATGCTGCGAGAGGTGGCGCGGCGTGTCGATCAACTGGCGCGCGAGATCGAGCGTCAGCGCTAGCCGGGGTTCGGTGCGGTCGAGATTGAGCGCATCGGCATGTTTGTCGTCGATGTCGTTGGACCAACCCCAGACCTGCGAGGAGAGCGCCGCCGTCATGTCCTCGGGTAGCCCCAGCGCCTTGCCGACTTCGCGAAGCGCGCTGCGCGAGCGAAAGCGGATGACCACCGCGGTGAGCGCGGCATGGTCGTATCCATAGGTTTCGTAGATCCACTGGATCACTTCCTCGCGCCGTTCGTGCTCGAAATCGACGTCGATGTCGGGCGGCTCCTTGCGCTCGGTCGAGATGAAGCGCTCGAACAGCAATTGGTGCTCGATCGGATCGATCGATGTGATCCCGAGCGCGAAGCAGATCACCGAATTGGCCGCACTGCCGCGGCCCTGACAGAGAATCTGCTGGCTGAGCGCGAACTGGAGGATCGAATTGACCGTAAGGAAATAGGGCGCATAGCCCATCTGCTCTACCAGACAGAGCTCGTGGACGAGCAGATCGCAATGTGCCTTGGAAGGCTTGCCGGCGAACTTCTGCTTGAGCCCGCTCCACGCCAGCGCCTGCAGCGCTTCCTGCGCAGTCCTGCCGCCGAACAGATTCTCCTCGGGATATTGATGCTCCAGCGCGCGCAGCGAGAAGGTGCAGCGTTCGGCGATCGCCTCACTCGCTTGGAGCGCCTCGGGATAGTCGCGGAAACGGCGCGCCATTTCCGCGGGCGATTTCAGATGCCGGTCGGCATTGCGCTCGCGCCGGAAGCCCAATTCGTCGATTGTGCATTTCTCGCGGATCGCCGTGACGACGTCCTGCAGCATCCGCCGGTCGGGCGTATCGTAGAGCACGTCGCCGGTCGCGAGCGGGACGAGGCCGAAGCGCCGGGCGGCGGCATTCAGTTCGTGGAGCCGCATCGCATCTCCCGGGCGGCGATGCTGCGTCAGGCAGACATGACCGCGCTCGCCGAACGCGTCCGCCATCCAGCGCAGCGAGAGCGGATCGCCGGGATCGGCGAGCCCCGGCACCAGCGCGCCGACCAGCCCCTCGGCGGCTTCGGCGACATCCTCCCAATGGAGGAAGCATTGCCCCTTCTCGCCGCGCTGCGCATCGGCGCGCGACTTGCCGAGCGTCAGCAGTCCGGTGAGGCGCGACCAGGCCGCGCGGTCCTCGGGCCAGACGAGCACCGAGCTGCCGTCGACCAGGTCGAGCCGGCATCCCGCGATCATTCGGATGTTTGCGCCCAGCTCGGTGAATTTCTCCGCCGCGACCAGCGCACGCACCACGCCGCCCACCGAATTGCGGTCGACGATCCCGAGCGCGGGCAGGCCGAGCAGCGCCGCCTGCCGGAACAGCGCTTCGGGCGAAGCGGCGCCGCGCAGAAACGAGAAATGCGTCGTCACCTGGAGTTCGGAATAGGTCATCCGAACACGCCGTGGAGATACCAGCTGAGGTCGCCCGTCGCCGCGTGTTCGCCGTCGCCGCTGCGGAACAACCAGTAGCGGCGCCCGGCGTCATCCTCGACGCGGAAATAGTCGCGTATTTGAGAACCCTCGACAGCGTGCTTCCACCATTCGCCATAGACACGTTCGGGGCCGTCGGCGCGGACCACCTTGTGTGTGCAACCACGCCAGGTGAAGCGGTGCGGGGCATGATCGGGCAGCTCGGCGAGGACATGGTCGATGCGCTCGGGGCGACGCAGCAACCGTGTCGGCTTGGGCCATTGGGGGTGCCATGGATGGAGCGCGGGGCTGCGATCGAGCTGGCCGACATCATCCGGCTTGATGCGTCCCAGTCCGCGCTCGGGCGGATCGAGCACGGGTGCCCGGCTAACCGATCGTTCGGGCACGTCGCTCTCGATCGGGCGGGCGCGCCACATGCGTCCGAGGCCAATTCGCGTCGCAAGCGTGTCCACCAGAGTCGCGACATCAGGCGCCGCCTCCTCATCGAGCCGCTCGACCACGGGTTCGGGGCCTAGCGTATCTGCGCGACGGACATACAGAGCGAGCGCGTCGATCCCGAAGCCCGGCTCGACGCCCTCGATCCGGCGGACGAGCAGGCGAAGTAGATGCGCAGGGTCGCGGTTCGGGCGCGCCAATCCGATGCGGGTACGCTGGGGCACGCCGTCTACGCGCTCGGCGATAAGTTCGAGCCGCAGCACGCCGAGGCCCTCGGCCTCGAGCGCGGCTGCAAGCTCGGGGACGAGCGCGCCGAGCCACAGCGCAATGCCCTCGGCAGTGCCGATCGGCTCGGCGAAGCGGCGCTGCACGACGATCGCTTGCCGAGGAACGATCGGGTCGAGCGGCTCGGGTGCGCGCCCGAGCGCCTGGTCGAGCCGCAGCGCTGTGGAAGCGCCGAAGCGGCGGACCAGCGGTCCGCGCGGCAGCGAGGCGAGCTGGCCGATCCGGTCGATGCCGAGGCGCCGGAGCATCTCGGCCGCGGCTTCGTCGATGCGGAGCGCGGAAACCGGAAGATCGGCGAGTGCCTCCGCCTGTTCGCCTGGCGGGCAGATAGCCGCACCGCCGAAATGGGCGAGCGCCCAGGCTGCGCCCGCGGTGTCGGCGATCGCGATCCGGGCCGTGAAGCCAGTGCGGGCAAGCAGACGGAGCAGGCGGCGCGCCATCTTCTCCTCGCCGCCGAACAGGTGCGCCGTGCCGGTCAGGTCGAGGAACAACGTGTCGGCGCCTTCGATGGCGACGATCGGCGACCAGCGTCGCGCGGCGCGAATGGCGAAGATTCCTAGCGAGACGCGGTCGCCCTCCGGATCGGCCGGGCTGATGTCGAGCCCCGGCACCTGCGCCCGCGCCTGGGTTACTGCCATTCCGGGCCTGAGCCCCAGCGCCTGGGCGTGCGGGCAGGCGGCGGCGATCTCGATACGGCTGCCGTTGCGGATGCTGGTGATGCGGGGGGCATTTGGATATTCCCCGGAACGGGGAGGGCGACCATGCGCAGCATGATGGAAGAGGCCCCGCTCTCCGTCAGCGATAAGGCTTGAGGGCGGCGCCCCTCCACCGGTTGCGCCAGCGGTCCTCCTCCCCGTTCCGGGGAGGAATTTTTGCGGCGCGCCACCCTCGTCCGGGCGCATCGCGCGGAACGGGTTGGGCGCCGCTTCGTCGCGGCGGCCGACTTCATGCTTGGCCTTTGCTCGAACCACCGGCGGCAGCGCGACATGGCCGAGCTGGTCCTCGCGGGCCCAGCGGGCGCCAGGGCGCCAGCCGCCGCCGCGCGGCACCGAGC
>JAEWCK010000297.1 GCA_023390675.1 Pseudomonadota bacterium | reverse complement strand
TTGCTAGGCACGGCGGATGCCCACCCATATCCTGCTTACCGGCGCGAGCCGCGGCATTGGCGCCGCGATCGCGGATTCCTTCACGTCGGACGATGTCCGCCTGATCGGGCAGGGCACCCGCAGCGGCATCCCCGCCGACTTCTCCGATCCGGCGGCGCCGCAGGCGCTGTGGAACAAGGCGCTCGACGCGCTCGACGGTCGAATCGACGTGCTCATCAACAATGCCGGGGTGTTCGAGAGCAATCCGATCGACATCGAGCATGACGACTGGGTGGCGAACTGGGAGCGGACGATGCGGGTGAACCTAACCGCCTCTGCCGAGCTCTGCCGCCTCGCGATCCGCCACTGGCAGGCCGGCGGACGACCCGGCCGCATCGTCAACATGGCGAGCCGCGCCGCCTATCGCGGCGACAGCCCTGCGCACTGGCATTATGCCGCGTCCAAGGCCGGGATGGTCGGCATGACCAAGAGCATCGCGCGCGGCTATGCGGCGCAGGACGTGCTCGCCTTCGCGATCTGCCCGGGCTTCACGATGACGGGCATGGCCGAGGACTATCTCGCCAGCCGCGGCGGCGACAAATTGCTCGCCGACATTCCGCTCGGCCGCGTCGCCGACGCCGCCGAGGTCGCCACGCTCGCGCGCTTCTGCGCGCTCGAGGCCCCGCCCTCGATGACCGGCGCGGTGCTCGACATCAACGGCGCGAGCTACGTCAGATGAGCAGCTGGAAACTCACGCTCCCTTGCACCCGCGCCGAGGCCGAGGCGATCGAAATGGGCGACTTCGCGCTCGACCCCGCGCCCGTGCTGCTCACCAGCGAGCTGGTCGAGGACGATCCCGACAGCTGGCAGCTCGAAGCGTTCTTCGAAGGCAAGCCCAACAGCGCCGCGCTCGACGCAGTGCGTGCGCTGGTGCCGAGCGCGCGCGGCGTACGGGCCGTGGCGGAGCGCATCCGCGACCAGGACTGGGTGACGCTCAGCCAGTCCGGGATCGAGCCGGTCCACGCCGCGCGCTTCTACGTCCATACCGAAGGCAATCGGGGCGAAGCGCCGGCAGGCGCCAAGGCCTTCCGGATCGACGCCGGGCTCGCCTTCGGCACGGGGACGCACGCGACGACGTCGGGCTGCCTGATCGCGCTCGATCGATTGAAGCGCGAAGGCGCAGTGGTGCGCAACCTGCTCGATCTCGGGACGGGCACGGGGCTGCTTGCCTTCGCCGCGCTGCATCTCTGGCCGCGCGCCTATGCCACCGCCTCCGACATCGAGCCCCGCTCGATCGACGTGACCGCGGAGAATGCCGGCCGCAACGGCGTCGCGCTCGGAGATGGCGCGGGTCAGCTCGCGCTCGCGGTCGCGCCGGGGATGGAGCATCCGTTGCTCATCGGCCGCGCGCCCTACGACCTGATCGTCGCCAATATCCTCGCCGGCCCGCTCACCGAGCTCGCGCCGACCGTGGGAATGGCGCTCGCCGAGGGCGGCACGCTGATCCTTGCGGGGCTGCTCGAGAACCAGGCCGGAACCGTCGCGCGCGCCTATCGCCGCCAGGGCCTGCGCCTCGTCCGCAGCACCGCGCGCGGCGACTGGCCGACGCTGACGCTCGTCAAGCGCACCCGCTACGGCGCGGACCGGGTGACGCGGCCGAGCCGGGGACGGGGCGAGGCGCCGGGATTCGGGAGCTGGTGAGTCCCGTTCCCCTCCCTGAAAGGGAGGGGTCAGGGGTGGGTCTGGGCGCGCGACTCGCTTCCTGCCACGCGTGCATTCTCAGTACCGCCAGGCCTCAACCCACCCCCAGCCCCTCCTTTTCAGGGAGGGGCGCTCAGATCCTGCTCGCCGCATAGTCCTGCGTGCCGCGCGTGATCACGCGGTCGCCGGACAGGATCGCGGCGATCGGGATGTCGGGCTGGGCGAGGATTTCGCGGTAGAGCGGCGCGAAATCGGTCTCCACCGTCACGCGGAGCAATTCGTCGAAGCTCGGGATGACGAAATAGTTCTGCTGGAAATCGTCGATCCGGTAGTCGGTGCGCATCACGCGGCGCAAGTCGAAGCCGATCCGGTTGGGGCTCGGGTCCTCCAGCGCGAATACGCTCTCGGCCGAGGACGAGACGATCCCCGATCCGTAGATGCGCAGCTCGCCTTCCTCCTCGACGAGCCCGAACTCGACCGTGTACCAATAGAGCCGGCCGAGCTGCTTCAACGCTCCGAGTTCGAGCGCGCGGTTGCCCCCGCGGCCATAGGCTTCGAGATAGTCGGCGAAGACCGGGTCGGCGAGCATCGGCACGTGCCCGAACACGTCGTGGAAGACGTCGGGCTCCTGGATGTAGTCGAGCTGGTCGGGCCGGCGGATGAAATTGCCCGCGACGAAGCGCCGATTGGCCATGTGATCGAAGAACACGTCGTCGGGCACCAGCCCCGGCACTGCCACGACCTGCCAGCCGGTCAGCTTCATCAGCCGTTCGCTGAGCTCCTCGAAATTGGGGATGCCCGAGTCGGAGAGGCGGAGCGCGTCGAGGCCCCTCAGATACGCCTTGCTCGCGCGGCCGGGGAGCAGCTTCGCCTGGCGCGCATAGAGCTTGTCCCAGGTGGCGTGCTCCTCGGCGGTGTACGCGCCCCAGTTCTGCGGGATCGTCCAGTCGGGCGCCGCGCCTTCGGGCGGGCGATCCAGCACATGCGTGTCTTCGGCCATGAATATGGCATAGCATGGCGATGATGTTCGCGAAACGGGAGCGGCGGTGCGGATCGTTCTGAGATTGCTGGGCGCGCTGGCCGGGCTGGTCCTCGCCTACACCGCCGCCGCGCTGGTCGGCAGCTACATTCCCGTCCATGACGACTGGAAGGCGCCGTGGAGCGGGACGCGGATCTATGTCGCCGACAACGGCATCCATACCGACCTCGTGCTCCCCGCGCGCGACTTCGCCGACCTCGTCCGCCCGCAGCATTTCCGCGAGGGGCGGGCGGCGGCGCAGGGCTGGCTGATGTTCGGCTGGGGCGACCGCGACTTCTATCTCAGCACGCCGAGCTGGTGGCAGCTGAACCCGTGGAAAGGCGCGAAGGCGCTGGTCGGCGCGGGATCGACCGTACTCCACGTGATGCACGTCCGCGAGCCCGCGGCGGGCCCCAGGATCCGGCCGCTCAACCTCAGGCCCGAGGAATATCGCAAGCTTGTCGACTATGTCCGCGCGACCTTTGCGCGAGGCGAGGTGGTGCAGGGCTATGGCGGGCGCGACGCCTTCTATCCGGCCAAGGGCGGCTACAGCCTGATTCGCACCTGCAACGAATGGACCGCGGGCGGGCTGCGCGCGGCGGGGGTGCGGATGGGCGCGTGGACGCCCTTGCCCTTCGGAGTGATGGCCTGGCTGTGATTCCGCGCACGCCCGCCGAAGCCCCTCCAAAGCTGGCAATGCTGCTCGAATGGCCGCGCGCCGCGCTGACGGTGGCCGAGCTGGCGCTGTTCTGGCCGCGCGCCAAGGCCAGGCAGGGCGACGGGCGGCCGGTGCTGTGCCTGCCCGGACTGTTCAATTCGGACCGCTCCAACTTCGCGATGCGCGCGTGGCTGAACGCGCTCGGCTACCGCGCTTATGGCTGGCAGCTCGGCCGCAATTTCGGCGTGCGCACCGTCGGCGCGGGGAACGAGCGGCTGATCGACCGCATCCGGCAGATTCACGACGAGACCGGCGAGAAGGTGACGCTGATCGGCGTGTCGCTCGGCGGGATCATGAGCCGAATCGCGGCGCACCGGCATCCCGAGCTCGTGCGTCAGGTGATCACGGTGAGCTCGCCCTTCGCGGGTCCGCCGACGGCGACCAATGTCTGGCGCGCGTTCGAGTGGCTGTCGGGCGAGAAGATCAGCGATCCCGCGGTCGCGGCGCGGCTCGCCGAGGCGGCACAACCCTTGCCGATGCCCTCGACGGCGATCTGGAGCCGCAGCGACGGACTGGTCAACGGACTGATCTGCCGCGAAGAAGAGGGGGCGGCGTGCCGCGCGGTCGAAGTGCGCAGCAGCCATTTGTTCGTGCAGCTGAAGCCCGCCGTGCTCCGTGCGATCGCGGAGGCGCTGCGGGGCTAGTTTCCGCGATTGCCGCCCGGATCGGCGCGGAAGCCCTCGGGCGGGCCGTCGCGGCACTCGTCCTTATGCTTGCGGCAATATTCCCGCATCTCCTTGCCTTCGCGCGCTTCCTTCTTGCGCATCTTGCGGCCGTAGTTGCGATCGGCCTCGTCCTGGCTGGTCGTGGCCCAGTCCGCGGCCTGTGCGCCCGCCTTTACCGGCAAGGTGGCGACGTCGACCAGGGTCTTGGCGATGCAGCCGCCGGTCAAAAGCGGCAGCGCCGCGACGATGGGAAACAGGAACTTGCGCATGTGATTCAATCCCCCGCGGGGGGCCCCGGG
>JAEWCK010000197.1 GCA_023390675.1 Pseudomonadota bacterium | reverse complement strand
CCCGGGGCGCGGGGAGCCGGCCAGGCCCCACCCCAACCCCTCCCCGGATGGGGAGGGGCTTCAGACCGCCAACTTCGCCGCCCCCGTGAAGACCTTCGGCCGCGTTTCGTACGATGCGCGCTCGCTGATGATCGACGGCAAAAGGCTCGTCATCTGGTCGAGCGAGATGCATGCCTTCCGCCTGCCCTCGCCCGATCTTTGGCGCGACGTGCTGCAGAAGATGAAGGCGAGCGGGTTCAACACCGTCGCCTTCTATTTCGACTGGGGATTCCACAGCCCGAAAAAGGGCGTGTACGATTTCAGCGGCATCCGCGACGTGGACCGGCTGCTGACGATGGCCGAGGAGGAAGGCCTCTACGTCATCACGCGCGCCGGGCCTTATGTGAACGCCGAGCTGACGCGCGGCGGCTTCCCGGGCTGGCTGGTCAACCAGCGGACGCGTGCGCGAACCGACGATCCCGATTACATGGCCGCCGCCGACGAATGGCTGACCCACATCAACGCGATCATCGCGCGGCACCAGATCAACGGCGACGGCAAGGGGCATCACGGCAATGTCATCCTCCACCAGATCGAGAACGAGCTGTCGGTGACGGGCGCCACGCAGCGCCGCTACATGGATCACCTCTACGCCAAGGCGCGCGCGGACGGCATCAATGTGCCGATCTTCCACAACGACCAGGGGCGCAACGGCTATTGGGTGCCCGAGAGCTCGCATGTCGAGAAGACCGTGCCGGGGCCGAACGACATGTACGCTTTCGACGGCTATCCGGGCGGCACCTGCACCGTCGAGGGCAAGCCGACGCGCGGCTCGGCCGCGCCCGACTGGGGCTGGTACGGCCCCGGCGGGGCGAAGGGCGGCGCATCGGCATCGCCCGACACGCCGGGCTTCCTCGCCGAGTTCGGCGGGGGCTGGTTCGACTATTGGGGATCGAACGGCGGCTACGAATGCAACGCGATCCAGCGCGGCAAACGCTTCCAGCGCGTGTTCTACGGGACCAATCTCGCCAACGGCATCTACATCCAGAGCTTCTATCTGGGCTTCGGCGGGACGAGCTGGGGCTGGCTGCCCGCGCCGGTGGTGTTCACCAGCTACGATTACGGCGCGGCGATCTCCGAGACGCGCGAGGTGCGCGAAAAGGCCGAGGAGATGAAGCAGCTCGGCGGGCTGATCGCGAGCGTGCCCGATCTGGCGGGGATGGTGCCGGCGAAGCCGGTGCAGATCTCGTCAGACAAGATACAGGTCTATCACAACAGGAGCCCCGAGACCGACGCGCGCTTCCTGCTGGTGACGCACAAGCCCTCGAACGGGCAAGGCAGGGACCGCTTCACCGTCACTGCCGACCTGTCCGACGGGCGCTACACGCTGCCGCTCGAGCTGAACGGCTTCGACGCGAAGTGGCTGGTCGCGGGGGTGAATCTCGGCGGGCAGCGGCTGGTCTATTCGACTTCGGAATTGCAGGCGGCGCTGCGGCAGGACGGAAGCGACCTGATGCTCGTCTATGGCCGCGACGGCGAGCCGGGCGAGACCGTGCTGCGCTATGCCAGCGCGCCGAAGGTCGATGTGCTGCAAGGCGGCGCGACGTCGCGCTTCGACCCGGCGAAGGGCGACCTCAAGCTCAATTACGCGCATCGCGGCCTGACCCGCGTCCGCATCAGCGGCGGCGGGCGGCCCGATCTGACCCTGCTTATCGCCGACGAGGCCGAGGGCGCGAAATTCTGGCATATCGGCGACGTGCTCGTGCGCGGCCCCGCGCTGGTGCGCAGCGCGTCGATCAAGGGTACGACGCTTGCGCTGACCGGCGATACGCGCGCGCCGACGGCGCTCGAGCTGTGGGTGCCGGCGCGCGTGCGCAGCGTGATCTGGAACGGCGCAAGGACCGCCAACGGCGCCACGCTCCCCGGCCCCGCCCCGATCACGCTTCCCGCGCTGACCGGCTGGCGGACCGCGCCGGGTTCGCCCGAGGCCGATCCGAAGTTCGACGACAGCGACTGGGCGAAGATCGACAACCGCCCCTATTCGAGCATCACTGCGCGGCCCGACGGCCAGCCCAACATGCTGATGGACGCCTACGGCTTCCACGAAGGCGATGTCTGGTATCGCGGACGCTTCGAAGGGAACGCGCAGGCCGAGCGGATCAAGCTCCATTACGGCGCGGGCGGCGCGGGGATGGTGCAGGTGTTCCTCGACGGCGCGCCGATCGGGCAGGACGAGCTGGCCGACGGGCTGCCGCGGCCGATCACGACGGGCACGCTGACCGTGGCGCTGCCCGACACCGCGCGTGCGCCGGGCGAGCACGTCCTGTCGATCATGGTGCGCAACAACGGGCATAATTGGGACCTCGACGCCGACGATGCGCACAAGGAAGCGCGCGGGCTGGTCTTCGCCTCGGTCGAGCCCCTTGCCGGGCCGAGCTTCGCGGTGCCGGTGGCGTGGCGCATCCAGGGGCGGCGCGGGGGCGAGGATATCGCCGATCCGGTGCGCGGCGTCGCCAACAATGGCGGGCAATATGGCGAGCGGATGGGCTGGCACTTGCCGGGCTTCGACGACAGCGGCTGGGCGAAGGCCGAAGTGCCTGCGTCCGAGGCCAGAGCCGGCACGCAATGGTATCGCACGCATTTCGACCTCGCGGTGCCCAAGGGGCAGGATGCGACGATCGGCGTGGCGTTCGGCGACACGAGCAAGCCGCGCTCCGCGAAGCGCTACCGCGTGCTGATCTTCGTCAATGGCTGGAACATGGGGCAGTTCATCGCGCATGTCGGCCCGCAACGCGTGTTCCCGGTGCCCGAAGGCATCTTGAACCACCGCGGGCGCAACACGATCGCGCTGGCCGTGACTCTTGACGGGATCCCGGGGGATACGCTGGAGGACGTGAGGCTGGTGACGCTGCGCAACGTGAAGGGCGGGTTGCCGGTACGGATGGTGGCGGCGCCGGATATGCCGGGAGAGCTCAAGTGAGGGGCAGCTACGAACCCCTGCCGT
>JAEWCK010000190.1 GCA_023390675.1 Pseudomonadota bacterium | reverse complement strand
GCTCCAGGCCGCGCGCGCCGCCGCCCCGGCGAAGGTCTGGATCCTCGTCGATCCCGGCGACAAGGTCGCCGCGTCGGGCCCTGTCGCGCACGCGATCGGCCAGTTCCGCCGCGAGCTCACCGCGCGGAAGGTGGCGAGCGCCGCCGGCCCCGCCGCCGATCCCGCCGCGGGCGACCTGGTGATCACGCTGTCGAGCTCGCCGGGCGGCGAACGTGAGGGTTTCACGCTCACGCCCGGCGCGGCCAACGGCGTCCGCACGCTGCGCGCGCTGTCGAACGGGCCGCTCGGCCTTTCTTACGCAGTGCTCGAGCTCGCCGACCGCGTCCGCTACGCCGCCGACGCCGATCTCGGCCTCGATTTCGCCGGCGTCTACAGCGAGCGGCCCACCAACCGCGTGCGGAGCATGGCGCGCTCGTTCGTCAGCGCGATCGAGGACAAGGCCTGGTATTACGACAAGGGCTTCTGGAGCGATTATCTCGACATGCTGGTGGCGAACCGGTTCAACCGCTTCGCTTTGTTCTTCGGCTTCGGCTACGACTTTCCGCGCAACATCACCGACGATTATTTCCAGCTCCCTTATCCGTTCCTGTTCGATGTCGCAGGCTATGACGTGCGGCTCAACCCGCCGCTTCCGGCGGGCGAGCGCGAGCGCAATCTCGAGATGATCAAGTTCATCTCCTCGGAGACTGCGGCGCGGGGCATGCACTTCCAGCTCGGCATCTGGACGCACGTCTACGAATGGATCGACAGCCCCCATGCCGCGCATCGGATCGAGGGGCTGAGCCGCGCGACCCACGCGCCCTATTGCCGTGACGCACTGGCCCGGCTGCTCGCCGAATGCCCGGCGATCGAGGGCGTCACCTTCCGCATCCATGTCGAGAGCGGCATCGCCGACGGCGCGTTCGATTTCTGGCGGACCCTGTTCAAGGGCTTCAACGGCGCCGGCCGTCCGGTCGAGATCGACATGCATGCCAAGGGCATCACCGAGGAGATGATCGCCATTGCCGCCGAGACCGGCATGCCGATGAGCGTCAGCCCCAAATTCTCGGGCGAGCATATGGGGCTCGGCTATCACCAGGCCGATATCCGCGAATACGAGATCCCGACCCCCGAGCGGATCGCGGCGACCAAGAACACGAGCAGCGGCGTGCGCCGCTTCACGCGCTACGGCTATGCCGATCTGTTCGTTGAGGGGCGCGAATACGGCATTCTCCACCGGCTCTGGCCGGGCAGCCAGCGCTTCCTGCTCTGGGGCGATCCGGCAACCGCTTCGGCCTATTCGCGCGCGGCGAACTTCTGCAATTCCGCCGGGCTCGAAATCTGCGAGCCGCTGACCTTCAAGGGGCGCGAATCCTCGGGGCATCCGGGCGAGAGCCGCAATGCCTATCTCGACAAGGCGCTCGATCCCGGGCTCGCCGACTGGCGCAAGCACGAATATTCGTACCGGCTCTGGGGCCGGATGCTCTACGATCCCGATGGCCCGCGCGAGGCATGGGGGCGCTATTTGGTGCAGACCTTCGGCCCCGCCGCCACTGCCGCCGAGACTGCGCTCGCCAACGCCTCGCGGACGCTGCCCGTGTTCACCACGGCGAGCATCCCCTCGACTTCGAACCGCTATTACTGGCCCGAAATCTACGACAACATGCCGGTGATGCCGATCGACGGATACCGGCCGATCGCGGACCTGCCCAAGGGCTATAATTTCGCCGACATCAGCCCGCTCGACCCGCAGCTCTTCTCGTCGGTCGGCGAGCAAGCGGCGCTGCTCGCCGCGGGCAAGGGCAATCCCAAATATTCCCCCGCCGAGGTCGCGCGCTCGCTGACGCGCTTCGCCGGTATGGCCGAAACCGCGCTCGGCCGCGCCCGGCGCGAGGCGCGCTCCGATGCGAATTTCCGGCGATGGGAGGAGGACATCCTCATCCAGATCGGGCTGGCGCGCTTCTTCGCCGCCAAGCTGCAGAGCGGACTACTCTGGGACTTGTATCAGCGCACCGGCTCGGCCCCGTGCGGCGCGCAGGCGCTGGCGATCTATTCCAAGGGCCGCGACACCTGGGCGGCGATGGCCAACCGGGCAAAGCGCGTCTACGTCCCCGACATCAGCTTCGGCGCCGAGGCGATCGTCCAGCGCGGCCACTGGATCGACCGCATCCCCGACATCGACCGCGACATCGCCGCGATGCGCAAGGCGCTGGCCGGGCCGCGGCCCAAGGGCAATGGCGCGGCGATCGACCCCGCCCGGGTGCTCGATCCGAAGCGCGCGAGCTACACGCTCCAGCACGACGCGCCGAACAGCTTCGCGCCGGGCCGGCCGCTCGCGCTTTCGCTGGCTGCGGCGGAGGTCGATCGGGCGACGCTCTTCTATCGCCACGTCAATCACGGCGAACGCTGGCGCTCGCTGGAGATGATCGCGGCGGGCGGCGGGCATGTCGGGGCGATCCCGGGGGACTACACGGCCTCGCCTTGGCCGCTCCAATATTATTTCCTGCTCGAAGGCGCCGACGGCGCGACGCTCGCGCCCGGCTTCGGCCCGGACTGGGCGGCACAACCCTATCATTCGGTCTGGCAGCGCAGCGCCGCCTGACGAGAGCAATTCCAGGGAGGGATCACCAATGAAGCAGCGGCTCACCAGCCTGTTCATCGCCGGAGCGCTCGCGGGCGCAGGCCTCGCCGTGCCGGCTGCGGCGCAGGACGTTCCGATGCAGCCTTTCACGGTCGACCACGAATCGCGCGTCGATTCGGGCGCCGACGTGCGCTTCCTGCTCGACGGGCCGGCGGGGAAGTATGGCTTCATCGAGGCGCGCGACGGGCATCTCTATCGCCCCGACGGCAAGCGCTTCCGCTGCTGGGGCGTCAATTTGACCGGCTGGACCGTGGGCGGCGAGGAGATCCCGTCGCACAAGGATGCCGAGACCTATGCCAATGCCATGGCGCGGCTCGGGGTCAATTGCGTGCGCATGCACTTCCTCGACCGCCCCGATACCGAGAGCAAGGTGCGCAACGAAGGCGGTCCGCGCGGCACCGGCGCCGGCCCGTTCACGCACGGCCCGCGCGGGCTGATCCGCGGCGATGTCGACAACAGCCGCGAGCTCAATCCCGAGCGGCTCGAACGGCTCGATTACTGGTTCGCCCAGCTCAAGAAGAACGGCATCTATGTCGACTTCAATCTGAACGTCGGCCGCATCTTCAAGCCCGGCGACAACGTCCCCGATGTCGAGATGATCGGCAACGCCAAGGCGTTCACCTATTTCGGCCCCGAGCTGGTCGCGCTCCAGAAGGAATATGCCAAGCAGCTGCTCGGCCACCTCAATCCCTACACCAATCTGCGCTACGCCGACGATCCCGCGGTGGTGATCGTAGAGGTGGTCAACGAGAATTCGCTGCTCGAATTCTGGATGCGCAATTGGTTCCGGGGTGAGCGCGAGAAGGGCAAAACCAACTACCAGCTCGACATGACGCCCTATTATCAGGCGCTGCTGATCAAGCTCTACAACGAGTGGCTGGCCAAGAACCGTACCGCCGCCCAGATCGCCCAGCTCCGCACGATGGCGGGCGTCGCCGCGGGGCAGCCGGTCACCTTCATGCGCCGCGGCGATCATCCCGATGCGCCGCGCCTGCGGCTCGACGCCGAGCTGGCGTTCCTCACCCAGCTCGAGATCGACTTCCACGCCGAGATGAAGCGGTTCCTCCGGGACGAGGTAGGGGTCAAGTCGCCGATCATCCCGATGGCGGACCACACCTATTTCATCGCCAACCAGCCGCTGATGCGGACGGCGAGCAAGGGCGATATCGTCGATTCGCACGTCTATTGGCAGCACCCGGCGATCTATGGCCGCCGCAACGAGCCGATGGTCAACAGCCCCGAGCTCTCGATCATTCAGAAGCTCGCGCGCAGCGCGATGGTCGGCAAGCCGTTCACGGTGAGCGAGGTCAACCACCCGTTCCCGAGCGAATACGGCTCCGAGATGATCCCGATTCTCGCTTCCTATGCGGCGTTCCAGGATTGGGACGGCATCTTCTTCTACACCTTCGAGACCAAGATCAGCGGCGAGTGGAAGCCGGCGATCGCCGACCATTTCGACATGACGCTCGATCCGGTGAAGATGGCGCAGATGCCGGTGGGGGCGATGATCTTCCTGCGCGGCGACGTGTCGGCGGCGAAGAAGGTGCTTACGCGCTCCTATTCGACCGACCAGATCAGCGAGGCCTCGCGGATGCCGCGCGGCGAGATGCCGTACTATACGCCGGGCTTCGACAAGATGATCCCGCTCACCCACGGCTCGCGCGTGTCGTGCCTCGACTGCAAGCCCACACTTCCCGCGCCGCTCCCTCCCGCCAATCCGATCGTCTCGGACACCGGCGAGCTCAGCTGGAAGACCTCGGACGGCAAGAACGGCATCGTCAGCATCGATGCGGCTCGCACGCAGGCGCTGGTCGGCTTCGTTCGCGAGAACCCCAAGGTGCAGACGCGCCACCTCTCGACCGAGATCAGGAACGACTTCGCGACGATCACCTTGTCCTCGCTCGACGGCAAGCCGATCAACCTGTCGAACCGGCTGCTGCTCACCACCACGAGCCGGACCCAGAACACCGGCGCCAAATGGGACGATCGCCGCGCGATGCTCACCGAATGGGGCACCGATCCGACGCTGATCGAGCCGGTCACCGGCTGGATCCAGCTCAAGGACCTCGAAGGCGCGATCGGCGTCTTCGCCCAGCCGCTCGACGGCGCGGCGCGGCCGATCGGCAAGGAGATTTCGGGCAAGATGATCGAGCCGGGCTGGGAGATCGCGGTCGGCACGCCGGCGACGACCAGCTATCTGATCCGGGTCGAGCGCTGATGCGGACTTCGCGCCGCGGGCTGATCGCGGGGAGCGTCGCGACGTCGTTGGCGCCGCGGCTGGCGCTGGCGACGCCGGGAACGGCGATGCGCCCGGCGGAGCTGCGGGTCGAGTGGCGCAGCCGGCCGCTCGGCGTGGATACGCTCCGCCCGCGCTTCCTGTGGATCATTGACGCGGGCCCCGACGCAAAGGACGTGCGCCAGTCGGCGTGGCGGATCGTCGTCGCGCGCAGCGAGGCGGCGGCAGCCGCCGGGCGGGGCGACATATGGGACAGCGGCAAGGTGAAGGGCGGGCGGATGCGCGCGCAGCCGCCGCGCGACCTGAAGCTCGCTTCGCAGACGCCTTATTGGTGGGCGCTGATGCTGTGGGACGGGGCCGGCCGCGCCTCGGGTTGGAGCGCGCCCGAGCGCTTCGTCACCGGGGTGATCGACGGCTGGCAGGCGAAATGGATCGCCGCCGAGCCCGACCGTCCGGTCGAGATCGCGCAATCGCGCAAGCCCGCCAACGTGCCCGGTCCCAGCCCGATGCCGATCTTCCGCCGCGACTTCGCGGTCGACAAGCCCGTGGCGCATGCGGTGCTTTCTATCTGCGGGCTCGGCCAGCATGCGGTCAGCATCAACGGGCATGCGGCGCACGCATCATTGCTCGATCCGGGCTGGACCGACTATCGCAAGACCGTCCTCTATTCGACCTATGACGTGACCGGCCTACTCGCGCCCGGCGCCAATGCGATCGGCGTGATGCTCGGCAACGGCATGTACAATGTCGAGGAGGTGGCGGGGCGCTACAAGAAGTTCGTCGGCACCTTCGGCCAGCCGCGGCTGATCGCCGAGCTGGCGATCACCTACACCGACGGTTCGCGCGCGGTTGTGACGAGCGACGGCGAATGGACGACGCGCAGCGGCCCGATCCTCTTCTCGTCGATCTATGGCGGCGAGGATCACGACGCGCGGCTCGAAGTGGCCGGCTGGGACCGGGCGGGCGCGGCCCGCGAGGGCTGGGCGCCGGTGCTCCTCGTCGAAGGACCCGCAGGCCAGCTCAAGGCGCAGGGCATTCCGCCGATGACGGTCGACACCGTCTACCCGACCGTGGCGGTGACCGAGCCGAAGCCGGGCGTCTATGTCTACGATTTCGGCATGAACTGTTCGAGCCGCCCGGCTTTGGTCGTGCGCGGCCCCGCCGGGGCGACGGTCAAGCTCAGCCCTTCCGAGATTCTCGGCGCCGATGGCGTGATCGCGCCGCGCAGCATCGGCGTGCGGCCGGGCCTGCCGGTGCATTACAGCTACACGCTGGCCGGGCGCGGCGAGGAGGTCTGGCGCCCGCGCTTCCTCTATTGCGGCTCGCGCTATCTCCAGGTCGAGGGCGCCGCGCCCGCCGACCGCGCCAGGCCCGGCGAAGCGGCGATCGTCTCGCTCGCCAGCGAATTCGTCCATACCGACCTGCCCAAGGTCGGCCGCTTCGATTCGAGCCAGAAGCTGCTCGTCCAGACGCACGACCTGATCCGCCAGGCCGTGCTCAGCAACACCGCGAGCGTCTTCACCGATTGCCCGCATCGCGAGAAGCTCGGCTGGCTCGAGCAGGACCAGCTCAATGCCGAAACCGTGCTCTATGTCGAGGACGGCGCGTCGATGTACGAGAAGACGATCGCGGACATCGTCGACGCGCAGCTGCCGAGCGGGCAGGTGCCCGAGATCGCGCCCGAATATGTCCAGTTCGTCGGCGAGGACGAACGCTTCCGCGACTCCCCCGAATGGGGCGGCGCGCTCGTGATCGCGGCATGGAAGGCATACAAGTTTCACGGCGACCCCCGCGTGCTCGAGATCGGCTATCCCGCGATGGTCCGCTATGTTGACCATATCGAGGGCAAGCGTACGCCGCAGGGACTGGTCGATTACGGCCTCGGCGACTGGCTCGACCTCGCGCCGCACGGCACGGGCGGACGCGGCTCGCTCACCTCAATGGGCGTCACTGCGACAGCGACCTATTACCAGATGCTCACTTGCCTCGTGGACATCGCGCGCCGGCTCGGCCGCCCCGCGGGCGAGGTCGCTGGCTTCACGCGGCGCGCGGCGAGTGTCAGGGCGGCGTTCAACGCAGCGTTCTTCCACGTCGACAGGGGTAGCTACGACACGGGCAGCCAGACCGCCAACGCGATGCCGCTCGCCCTCGGCATGGTGCCGGCGGGACAGGAGGCGCGCGTGGTGGAGGCGCTGGTCGCCGACATCCGGTCGCGCGGCGACCATGTCAGCGCAGGCGATGTCGGCTTCCACTATGTCGTGCGCGCGCTCGCCGAGCATGGCCGGCCCGATGTCCTCCACGCGATGCTCTCGCGCACCGACGCGCCGAGCTATGGCGCGCAGATCGCGGCGGGGGCGACCGCGCTCACCGAGAATTGGGACCCGTCGCGCGGCGGATCGCAGAACCATTTCATGCTCGGCCACGCACTGGGCTGGCTGTACGGCGGACTCGGCGGCGTGAAGCTCGATTTCTGGCGGACGGACAGGCCGCCGATCACGATCGCCCCGCAATGCGTGACGGCGCTCGCCGGCGTGGCGGTGGAGTACAAATCGGTCCTCGGCCCGATCCGCAGCGCCTGGTCGCGCGACGGCGCGGTCGTCCACTTCGCTATCGAGATTCCCGCGGGCAGCACCGCGACGCTGGAGCTGCCGGGCAAGGACCGGGCGGTCGTGGGCTCGGGGCGCTACCGCTTCTAGCGGCAGCCCTGCGCCGCGATCACCGGCAACGCAGTCTTCGCCATCCGCGTGTAGCCCGCATCGTTGGGGTGGAGATGGTCGCCGATCTGCTCGGCGGGGCGCATCGTGTCCGGCTGGCCCGGTTCCCCCATCGCTGCGTCGAAGTCGATCACGCCGTCGAAGCGCCGGGCATTCGCGCGAATCCACGCGTTGACCGCCTGCCGCCGCTGCTCGCCCGCCGCATCGGCGTAAGCCGCGCCTCCATAAGGCAGCAGTGTGCCGAAGATCACCTTGATCCCATGCGATTTCGCCCGCGCCAGCAGCTGCTCATAGGCCGCGATCAGGCTGGCCGCGGGCGCCTGCCACTGCTTCGCGGGGTCGCGCACCTTGCCGATGTCGTTGATCCCTTCGAGGATCACGACGTGCGTCACGTTCGGCACCGAGAGCACGTCGCGATCGAAACGCGACAGCGCGCCCGGGCCGCGCCCGTTGCCCAGGAGCCGGTTGCCGCTGATCCCGACATTGGCGATCGCCCAGCAGCGGCTGTCCCGGCCCGCGGCGAGCATGCGGCCGACCTGATCGGGCCAGCTCATTGCCTTCGATGCGCCGGCGCCTTCGGTGATCGAATCCCCGAAAGTGACGAGCACCCGCGTCGCCGCCGTCCCCGCGATCTCCAGCGCACTCACCAGCCCCGATGCGCGCGCATGCTTCGCGCCGGCGAAGTCGAGCGTGGCGGTCGCGTCGCCGGGGAGGATGTCGACGATCTGCGCATGCGTGGGCGGCGCGATCTCCTCGGGATAATAGATCGAGACCGCGAGCTTCTCGCCCGCCTTTACCGGATAATCGAGCGGATCGGACA
>JAEWCK010000143.1 GCA_023390675.1 Pseudomonadota bacterium | reverse complement strand
GTCATGGAGCGCGCCGCGCGCAAGGCGGGTCCGCGCCTGCGCCGCGACTTCAACGAAGTCTCGCAGCTCCAGGTCAGCCGCAAGGGGCCGGCCGACTTCGTCTCGATGGCTGACAAGCGCGCCGAGGACACGTTGATCGAGGAGCTCCAGAAGGCGCGGCCCGACTGGGGCTTCCTCGTCGAGGAGCGCGGCGAGATCGCCGGCGATCCGGACAAGCCGCGCTGGATCATCGATCCGCTCGACGGCACCAGCAACTTCCTGCACGGCATTCCGCATTTCTGCATCTCGATCGCCGTCGAGGATCCCCACGGCAGCCAGGGCAAGCCCGAGGTGACGCACGGCTATGTCTATCAGCCGCTCACCGACGAGAGCTTCTGGGCCGAGAAGGGCAGGGGCGCATGGCTGCAGGACCAGCGCCTGCGCGTTTCGGCGCGGCGCGACCTCGCCGACGCGCTGATCGCGACGGGCATCCCGTTCCTGGGGCATGGCAATTTCGCCGAATGGAGCCGCATTTTCGGCGCGGTCGCGCCCGAAGTGGCGGGCATCCGCCGGCTGGGCTCGGCGGCGCTCGATCTCGCCTGGGTCGCGGCGGGACGGTTCGACGGCTATTGGGAATCGGACCTCAAGCCGTGGGATATCGCGGCGGGGATGCTGCTGGTCCGCGAGGCGGGCGGCTTCGTCACCGATTATCGCGGGCAGGACCTGGCGATGCAGCGCAACCAGTTCCTCGCTGCGAACGACGTGCTGCATTCGAAGCTGCACAAGCTGGTGGCCGGGGCGCTTCGGAACGCTTGATTTTAGCCCTCTCCCGCTTTCGCGGGAGAGGGTTGGGTGAGGGCCTTCTTCTTTCTCTTGTTCTCGAAGCAAGAAGAAGGCCCTCCCCTCCCACTGCTTCGCGGCGGGCCCCTCCCTCTCCCGCGAAAGCGGGAGAGGTGTGAGCGCCCGATCCCCGCTTATTGCGAGTGATTCTCAGGGGTTCCGGCCCTTGCCGCACCCCCTCCACCGTCCTAAAGCCACCCCGAGATTCCGCATCCGCGAGAAGGCGCCTTGGTCGATCTATCCCAATATCTGCCGATCCTGTTGTTCCTCGGCGTGGCGCTGGGCCTGTCCAGCGCCTTCGTGTTCCTGCCGATGCTGGTGAGCCGCCTCACCGGATCGCACAAGCCGACCGAGGCCAAGCTCAGCGAATATGAGTGCGGCTTCCCCGCCTTCGAGGATTCGCGCAGCCAGTTCGACGTGCGCTTCTACCTCGTCGCGATCCTGTTCATCGTCTTCGATCTCGAAGCCGCGTTTCTCTATCCCTGGGCCGTGAGCGTGTTCACGCTGGGCTGGACCGCGTGGATTTCGATGATGATCTTCATTGCCGAGCTGGCGCTCGGCCTGATCTATGCCTGGAAGAAGGGGGCGCTGGAGTGGGAGTAGAGCTTCAGGGGCCGACCGCGGGCACGCTGCCCGACACGGCCTTCTTCGACGACATCAACGCCGAATTGGGCGACAAGGGCTTCCTCGTCACCTCGACCGAGGAGCTGTTCCAGTGGGCGCGCACCGGGAGTCTCTGGTGGATGACCTTCGGGCTCGCCTGCTGCGCGGTCGAGATGATCCACGTCAACATGCCGCGCTACGACATGGAACGCTTCGGCGCCGCGCCGCGCGCTTCGCCGCGGCAGTCGGACGTGATGATCGTGGCCGGCACGCTCTGCAACAAGATGGCTCCGGCGCTGCGCCGCGTGTACGACCAGATGTCCGAGCCCAAATACGTCATCTCGATGGGCTCGTGCGCCAATGGCGGCGGCTATTACCACTATAGCTACAGCGTGGTGCGCGGGTGCGACCGGATCGTGCCGGTGGACATCTACGTGCCGGGCTGCCCGCCGACCGCCGAGGCGTTGCTCTATGGCGTGATGCAGCTGCAGCGGAAGATCCGCCGTTCGGGGACGATCGAGCGGTGAGGTCTTCGGCTCCCCGTTTCGCCTCCAACGAGGGTGTGATCGACGCGGCGAAGGCGGCGTTGGGTAACGTTCTGGTTTACACCGAGGACAAGGTCGGCGAGGTCAACCTGACGCTCGATCGGGCGCGCCTGATCGAGGGGATGATCGCGCTGCGCGATACCAAAGGGCTGGAATATCAGCAGCTTATGGAGATCGCGGGCGTCGACTATCCCGAGCGCGCCGAGCGGTTCGAAGTCGTCTACTGCCTGCTCAGCCTGACGCGGAATCATCGCATCAAGGTGAAGGTGGCCACCGACGAAGAGAAGCCCGTCCCCAGCGTCACCGGCATCTGGCCGGTCGCGGGCTGGCTCGAGCGCGAAGTGTACGACATGTACGGCGTGCTGTTCGAAGGGAACACCGATCTCCGCCGCATCCTGACCGATTACGGCTTCCAGGGGCACCCGCAGCGTAAGGATTTCCCGCTCACCGGCTATGTCGAGCTGCGCTATTCGGAAGAAGCCAAGCGCGTGGTCTACGAGCCGGTCAACCTCGCGCAGGACTTCCGCAACTTCGACTTCATGAGCCCGTGGGAAGGCGCGCAATATGTGCTGCCGGGCGACGAGAAGGCGCCGGGACCGGGGCCGGGCGACACGCCGCAGGGCAAGTCGACGCCCTCGCCGGTGCTCCCGTCGCCGCCGGCCGCCAAGGTGCCCGAGGAGAAGGGCGCGCCGACGCCGCTCAGCGCCGACGAGATCCAGAAGGCCGGCGCGAAGGCGACGAAGAAGGTCACGCCGCGCGCCAAGACGCCCAAGACCTCCGACACGCCCGGCGATACCGAGGGCGGCGGCAAGTCGACCCAGGCGCGCAGCCGCAAGACCAAGCCGAAGGACCCTGACGTCGTCCCGACCAAGGGCAAGGGCCAGAACCAATGAGCGATACCGTCGATCAGATCCTCGAGCACGGCGCGGAGCACCGGACCGCGGGCGAGACCGAGATCCAGAACTACACGATCAATTTCGGCCCGCAGCACCCGGCCGCGCACGGCGTGCTCCGCCTCGTGATGGAGCTCGACGGCGAGATCGTCGAGCGGCTCGATCCGCATGTGGGGCTGCTCCACCGCGGCACCGAGAAACTGATCGAGTACAAGACCTACCAGCAGGCGCTGCCGTATTTCGACCGGCTCGATTACTGCTCGCCGATGGGGATGGAATACAGCTTCGTCCTCGCGGTCGAGAAGCTGCTCGACCTCGAAGTGCCGATCCGCGGGCAATATCTCCGCGTCTTCTGGGCCGAGCTGACGCGCATCATGAACCACATGCTGAACCTCGGTTCGCACGTCATGGACGTCGGCGCGATGACGCCGAACCTGTGGATGTTCGAGTTGCGCGAAGACTGCATGAACTTCTACGAGCGCGCGTCGGGCGCGCGCATGCACGCCAATTACTTCCGCGTCGGCGGCGTCCGGCAGGACGTGCCCTTGAAGCTGCTGACCGACATCGCCGATTGGCTCGACACGCGGCTGCCGCGGCTGTTCGGCGATGCAGTCGCGCTGGTCGCCGAGAACCGCATCTTCAAGCAGCGCAACGTCGACATCGCCGTGGTGAGCCGCGAGGACGCGATCAAATGGGGCTTCTCCGGCCCGATGATCCGCGGCGCGGGCATCCCCTGGGACCTCCGCCGCGCGCAGCCCTATGACGTGTACGATCGGATGGAATTCGACATTCCCGTCGGCACGCGCGGCGACTGCTACGACCGGTTCATGGTCCGCGTCGAGGAAGTCTATCAGTCCGCGCGGATCATGAAGCAGTGCCTTCAGCAGATGCCCGAGGGGCCGGTGCTGACGCTCGACCGCAAGGTGGCGCCGCCGCGCCGCGGCGAGATGAAGCAGTCGATGGTAGCGCTGATCCACCCCTTCAAGCTCTATACCGAGGGCTATCACGTCCCCGCGGGCGAAGTGTATGTCGCGACCGAGAGCCCCAAGGGCGAGTTCGGCGTCTATCTGGTGAGCGACGGCACCAACAAGCCGTACCGCTGCAAGATCCGCCCGACCGCGTTCAGCCATTTGCAGGCGATGGACTTCATGTCGCGCGGCCACATGCTGGCGGACACGACGGCGATCCTGGGGGCGCTCGACATCGTGTTCGGGGAGTGCGACCGGTGATTGGAGTCGGCGCTCGCGCTGCCATTGTTGCTGGCACTTTCTTGATTTGCTCTGACGCAAGTGGTCAGGCAGGAAGCAATTCCAAAATCGTCGACGGTTATGTCGATAGCTTGGTGACGGCGGAGGGGCGCGATGTCCTAGATCGGCCATCCACTTTTCTGCTCACTCGTGTTGATTGGAAAACGACCGAAGCTCCTCTGCTGGCCAGCTCCGAGCTGGTACGGATGCTCGCTGGGTGCACGGTGACGAACCGCGCATACAGCCAAGGACGTCCGGGCTTTCCGAAATGGATCCAAGGTCATTACAGCTTTGAATGCGGGTCCCACAAGCCGGACGATCGCGCAGTTACGCTGCACGTCGCCACGAGTTTGGACGGGCAAGTGATTGAAAATGTTGTGGCGGTGCTAGGTGGAGAGGTCTCGAGAATGGGGCCGCCTCCAGCCAGGCAGCCACGGAGCAATTAGATGGCTGACGCACCCCAACTTCCCGATGAAGCCGAGGTCCGCGCGCGCTGGGGCGATTTCCAGTGGACGCCGGAGAATGCCGAGAAGGCGCGCGAGATCGTCGGGCGCTATCCGCCGGGCCGGCAGATGTCGGCTTCGCTGCCGTTCCTCGACCTTGCCCAGCGCCAAGTCGGCGCGGAGACGAATACGCAGGGCTGGCTGCCCGTGCCGGTGATCGAGTTCGTCGCGCGCGAGCTGGGCGTCGCCTATATCCGCATCTTCGAGGTCGCGACCTTCTACACGATGTTCAACCTCGTGCCTGTCGGCCGCTACCATGTGCAGGTCTGCGGGACGACGCCGTGCATGCTGCGCGGCAGCGACGACGTGATGGCGGCGTGCAAGTCGCGCGGCATGAAGAAGGGCCACACCACCGAGGACGGACTGTTCACGCTCACCGAGGTCGAGTGCATGGGCAACTGCTCCTCGGCGCCGATGGTCCAGATCAACGACGACAATTACGAGGACCTGACCTACGACCGCACGATCGCGATCCTCGACGCGCTGGCCAAGGGCGAGAGCCCCAAGACCGGCACGCAGGAGCCCGGCCGCCACACGGTCGAGCCGCTGGGCGATCCGACCAACCTCGCCGCGATGGTGACCGAGAACCACGATTACCGGGGGGAATGGGCATGAGCCGCGACACGCAGAACATCATCTTCGTCGTCCTCGCGATCATCGGCGCGATTGTCGTCGGCGGTTTCCTTCTCAAGATCGCGTTCAAGCTGCTCGGGATCGTCATCCTTATCGGGCTGGCGGTGGTCGCGTTCATGGTGATCCAGAAGATGGTGGGGCAGGGCCGCTAGAATGCTGCAGGACAAGGACCGCATCTTCACCAACGTCTACGGCTTCCAGCCGTGGAACCTGCCGGCTGCGCAGGTGCGCGGGGACTGGGACAAGACCAGGGACCTGATGGCGATCGGCCAGGATGCGATCATCGACCGGATCAAGGCGTCGGGGCTGCGCGGCCGCGGCGGCGCGGGCTTCCCTACAGGGATGAAGTGGAGCTTCATGCCCAAGGAGCCGCGGCCCGACCGGCCCAACTTCCTGGTGATCAACGCCGACGAATCCGAGCCCGGATCGTGCAAGGATCGCGAGATCATCCGCCACGATCCGCACAAGCTGATCGAAGGCGCGCTGATCGCCGGCTTCGCGATGCGCGCGCGGGCGGCGTACATCTATGTCCGCGGCGAATATATCCGCGAGACCGAGACGCTGCGCGCGGCGGTGGCCGAGGCCTATGCCGCCGGGCTGATCGGGCGCAACGCCGCCAAATCGGGCTATGATTTCGACGTCTTCGTGCACCGCGGCGCGGGCGCGTATATCTGCGGCGAAGAGACCGCGATGCTCGAGAGCCTGGAGGGCAAGAAGGGCCAGCCGCGGCTGAAGCCGCCATTTCCAGCGGGCGCGGGCCTCTATGGCTGCCCGACCACGGTCAACAACGTCGAATCGATCGCGGTCGTCCCGACGATCCTGCGACGCGGCCCCGAATGGTTCGCGAGCTTCGGCAACGAGAACAACAAAGGCACCAAGCTCTTCCAGATCTCGGGGCATGTCGAGAAGCCCTGCGTGGTCGAGGAGGCGATGAGCATCCCGTTCCGCGAGCTGATCGAGAAGCATTGCGGCGGCATCCGCGGCGGCTGGGACAATCTACTCGCGGTGATCCCCGGCGGATCATCGGTGCCGCTCGTCCCCGCGGCGCAGATCATGGATTGCCCGCTGGACTTCGACGGGCTGCGCGCGCTGGGATCGGGGCTGGGCACCGCCGCCGTGATCGTGATGGACAAGTCGACCGACATCGTCCGCGCGATTTCGCGCCTGTCCTACTTCTACAAGCATGAGAGCTGCGGCCAGTGCACGCCGTGCCGCGAAGGCACCGGCTGGATGTGGCGCGTGATGGAGCGGCTGCGCACCGGCGACGCCGACGTCTCCGAGATCGACACGCTCCAGCAGCTCACCAAGCAAGTGGAAGGGCACACGATCTGCGCGCTGGGCGACGCCGCGGCGTGGCCGATCCAGGGGCTGATCCGCCATTTCCGCCCCGAGCTCGAGCGCCGCATCGCCGAGCGCATGGCCGCCGACGGCGCGCCGATGCAGGAGGCCGCCGAGTGAGGTTGGCCGCGCTCGCCCTGACCCTGACGATGCTGACGCCGCTGCCCGCGGCGGCGCAGATTCTCGTCTACGATCCGGTGCCGAACAGCGCGGCGAACAAGGCGATGCACAGGCTCGCAATCTGCGCCGCGCAGCGCCGGGTGATCGCGGAAAAGCTGCTCGCAACGCTCCCGCAGACGCGCGAGGAGCACAATCTGGCCGGGCGGCTGATCGATCCCGATCCCGGCTGCGACTATGGCGGGGGCCAGATCGAATTCTCGGTGCGCTACATGCGCGGCGGGGTGGCCGAGGCGCTGCTCGAGCAGGACTTCGGCAATCTCGGCGGCAAGGCGCGCCGCAAGCCCGCCGCGCTGTTCCACACCGCCGACATCGCCGATCCCGCCAGCCTGAGCGACGAGAGCAAGGGCAGCATCGGCATGATCCTGTTCGGCCAGTGCGTGGCGCACCCCGCGCCCGGCGACGTCGCTGCACTGTTCGGGACGATCGTGGGTTCGTCCGACGAGAATGCGGTCTTCAAGAAGCTGAGCCCGGCCATGGCGAGCTGCGCGCCGAGCGGAAACATCCCCAACACGAGCGGCCTCCAGATGCGCGGCTATCTTGCCGAAGGTGCGTATCGCGAAGCGGTCGCCAGCGAGGAGAAGGGTGAATGACGAGGATGCACCTGTCGATGCTCGCGCTCGCCGGAGCGCTGCTCGCGCCGGCAATCGCGCATGCGCAGGGCACGGATGACGGGCTGACCACCGCGCGTTGCGTGGCCGAGAGCGCGGTTCGCGATTCGCGCCGGCTGCTCGACACGCTGCCGGGCTCGGCCGCCGAACGTGCCGCGATGCGCGAGCTTGCCGCGGTCTATGCCGCATGCGGCACCAGCACCGGCGGGCGCAGCGCGCTCGCCCAGGCGACGGTCGAGCGGCGGATCGCGCGGGGTGGAGCGGGCGTCGCGACCGGCGGCGCGGCCGAGCCCTGGTATGCCTCGGCGATCGCCGGGCGCACCGTGGGGATCGACTATGACGGGACGGCGATCGCGATGCAGCAGATCGGCACGTGCATCGTTCGCGCGGGCCCCGACGCCTCGACGAAGCTGCTCGGCAGCGCGGCGGGATCGGCCGAGGAGCGCGCGGCGATCGCGGCGCTCAAGCCGCTGATCGGGCCGTGCGTGCCGGAGGGAACCCCCGTGCGGCTCAACGCCGCGGCGCTGCGGCTGATGCTCGCCGAGCCGCTCTATCACATGATCGGGGCGTGAGCCGCGGAACCGCAAGCCAGGGGATGTTATGACGACGATGCTACGGATTTCCGCGTTGATGCTGCTCTGCTGCTGCGCAGGACAGGTCGACGCCCAGACGCGCGGGGCGCCCGAGGATATCGCGCCGCGGAGCATGGGCAACGATATGGGCCCTGCCACCCGGTCGCGCGCCGCGCCGCAATCGCAGGCGGACTTCGCGCGCTGCATCGTCGGTGCGGACGCCGCCGGGAGCAAGGCGCTGCTCGCGCTCAAGCCGGGCAGCGGCGAATCGCGCAAGGCCGTCGAAGCGCTGGCGGCCAACGCGACGTGCAGCGCGGCGCTGGGCGGCAAGAAGCCGGGCGAGGGGACGCTGCGCGGGGCGATCGCCGAGCGGCTCTATCTCGACACCTTCGCGACGCCCCCGGCCGAGCTGACCGGCCCGCCGCCGGCGTTCACGGGCAGCGACGATCCCAACCTCGCCAAGTACGACATGGCGCGCTGCGGCGCGACGCGCGATCCGGTGGGCGCCGACATGCTGATCCGCGCCGGTGCGGGCACGCCCGAGGAGGCCGCCGCGATCCAGCGCGTCGTCGCCGCCGTCGGCCGCTGCACGCTGCACGCCGCGTTCGGCAAGGCCGAGCTGCACGCGCTGATCGCCGAGGGGATGTGGAAGATCCGCAGCGAGGGAAGCGCGCAGTGAAGCTTGCCGCCGCCTCGATGCTGGTGCTGCTTGCGTCCGCCGTTCCCGCGGCGGCGCAGAAGGGCGCATCGTTCAAGGCACGGGGGGACGCCCAGGCCGAGCGCGAGGCGCGCGAGTTCGCCCGGTGCGCGGTGCGCCACGGCGCGCGCGAGCGGGCGGTGGCGCTGCTCGAGGACGAGCCGGAGAGCGAGGCGTCGCGCGTCGCGGTGCGCGGCTTCTTCGAATATCGCGCGCCTTCGTGCGTGCGGATGTTCAGCGCCTTCCACCTGAAGGTGCCGACGATGCGCGGGCTGATCGCCGAGCAGCTCTATCTCGGGAGCTACGATGATGCGCCGCGGATGACGCCGGTGGCGGACACAGTGGTGCGCGACCGCAGCCGCCCGGCGCTGCTGCCGTACCGCGGCGCCGAATGCGCCGTCGCGC